>DATJGC010000367.1:0-16257 GCA_035495345.1 Chitinophagaceae bacterium
GAGCTGCCGGTAAACACCAGCATATTGTCTGAGGCAGTAACCGCATTGCTGGTTGTAAAGGCGCGGTAATTGAGCGACATAGACCCGCGTACATCCAGGGTAGAATTGGGAGATGTGGTACCAACGCCAATCTGCGCATGTAACTGTGTACCTGCGGCAGAAAGCGCCAGTGCGGCAAGGATAATTTTGTGGGTTGATTTCATGTTTTGTGTAATTGCAGTTAGATTGTATTGGTTTTGTTGATGGCAGTATTAATTAATTCTCCTCCACTCGCTGCCGTCGGAGAGTACTTCATAATAATTAGCGCCTGAAGTGCTGCCCAGTGTTGTGGTAGTACTGTTATTATCAATTCTTACCGATTGTGAGAGCGTAACGTTGCCGGTGCCCTGGTTCAGCAGGCGATAGATTCTGCCGGCGCATGAACTGGCCAGCGGAAGCGTCCAGGTGGCAGCATTGCCGGTATTTATGACCACGTAATCTGTAGACAGCACGGTATAAGCACCTGTGCCTGCACGGTAGCTCACAGAAAGAGAACCGGTTACTGAAAGTGTTGAGTTAGGGCTTGTATTGCCAATGCCAACATTACCTGCACCAGAGATGCGCATTCTCTCTGTAGCATTCGACTGCGTAGCATTGGGTGTGGTAAAGAAAACAAGCGATTTGTTGTTACCCAGGTTACCGAGTGTAAAATCATTACCGGCAGCATAGAGATAAGTATTGTTTACGCCGTTTAAGACCGGGACCGCGGTATTGTTATAGGCGCTTGAATTGATGCCCATATCAATATAATTGGACGTTTCTGAACCATTGTCTGCGGTAGCAACCAGGTCAGAGCTGGCACTGGTGCCGGCAGAACGGTTCTGCACGTTTATCTGAAGGTAGTTATCGATGCTGCCCTTACCCGTCATCAGGTTATACGAGGTGGTGGCACCGGCATCAATCAGTAATTTCTCCGGATTGGTGGCATTGAAGGCGTTTGAACCCACGGCCATTCTGCCACTCTGTAAACGCATGATCTCAGACATGCCATTGATGTAATGGTAGCTCTTGAATACGATGGGCTCATCGCCATCATCGCCAATAATAAATTCAAAGCCGCCATTATTGCTACTGCCTGTAGATCCAAACTCAAAGTAATCTGTACCGGCCGAGCTTCCTTTTACGCGGAAATTGCCGTTTACATCTGTATACATTTTGGGTTTATAAAAGGAAGCGTTGGCCGCTTCAAACTGTAATGCAGATCTTATATAAGTAACCTTTTCGTTTACATCATCATAATCTGTATAGCCTTGCGTAAGGCCCAGGGTTTGCCGGCGCCCGAATTCAAGGAAAGACTGGGCGTTGGACTTCAACACCATTTGCTTATCATCACTGGTACCAAGAAAATTAATGGAAGGATTGATATTGGCATTGCCGGTCTGGCTCCAGCCAACGGCGGAACTGCCGGGCAGATAGTTTACTACATGCCAGTTGCTGCCATTGCTGATAATGGTTACTGTTTGGTTTACCTCGTTCAGTGTCCAGCTGGTTAAGCCATCAATGGTTTGCGAAGATGTGGTGGCAATGGTAAGCACAGGGGTTGGACCGGTTGCGCTCGCATTTTTTACCTGGTAACTTCTGCCCGTAATGGAAGCCGCAGAAGGCAATGTCAGCGTGGCAGCGGTGCTTCCTGTAAACACCAGAATATTATCTGTGATAGCAGCTGATGTACTGGCGGTAAACGCGCGGTAGGCCGTAGACATAGACCCGCGAACATCAAGTGTAGAATTGGGTGTGGTGGTACCTACACCTATTTGCGCAGACAATTGCGTTGCACCACATACAAGGGCAAAAGCAAGAACGAGGTTTTTCATAAATCGGAACTTTAATTAAATCTTAATACCTGACATTAACGCAGTAAATAAAATTTAATTTAATAGTCCACTGATTTCTTCACAACAATGATTACTTATTACAAAATAAGTGTAAGCCATTAAAATTGAGCATTTGTTTACTTATTCAGGTGGGCTTACTGGCAAAACGGCTGTAATGGGTGCAGGGTGTGCGGGGGCAGGTTTGCGATGTTTCCACTCCCAGTTAATGCCAACAATGAAGTAGCGTTCGGCCGCAAACGGGTTAAAGCTGTACAATGGAAAACTCCACTGCCTGTAAGAGAAACCCAGGAGCAGGCCCGGGTCTACCAATGAGTTGCTGGCATATAAGCGAGTATGCTGTACGGCAACGCCTGTATATACCCAATCCAGCGGCTGGTAATACATTTCAGACCAATTGTAAAAGAAATTATCGTACTGTGTCTGGGCAGACATGCTGTATTGCGCCTGCGAGGAAAAACCAAAATTTTTAAAACTGCATTCGGCGTTCAGTCCAAACGAGCCGCCCTTCATCTTGCCCGCCATACCGCCAATCATGGGTGTTAAAGACCATGCGAAAGCATGTTCTGCTGAAAACGTTCTGCCTGCATACAATGAGAAAGTATTGATGTCTTCATAATTGTAGCGGGCCTCTGCATACCATTTACTCTTGTGCTGGTAATGCGCCACGGGTGCTACCAAACTATTGGCACCGGCGCCGAGGAAAGAATATTGTTCAAATGATAGCTTGGCCTGGCCGTGTGCATGCAACAGCAACAGGAACCAGCAGCCTATCGTGAGGAGGCTACGCATATTTTCTTTCCTGCAGCACAAGACCGTTAGCGCTGTGTTTAACGCTTACCACAATTTCTGCGTTGGTGAGCCGGTCTAAGATGGAGATTTCTTTTAAAAATGGATTCCAGAAGAAAACGAGTTTATCGATGGGTGTCCACAATATCACCCAGCTGAAGATGTCCATGGCGTTGCCAACGATAGAATGAAAACGATTATCGTCGTTCAGCAGGCTGATTTTAAAAAGATGCCCCAATACCACAATGGCCATGCTAATAAAAAGAAGTTTGTAAGCGCCCTTCTTAAATTTTACAAACTCGGCTTCCTTTATCACTTTCTGGATAGAAAAATGGCGGCGGATGGAGTGGATCAATGGTTCCACAAATTGCCGGTCTGTTTCTTTGGTGCAAACCAGTTTATACCGTAGCACTGAATGTCTCTTAATGGCTACAATGGAAGAAGCAATATATTTTTCAAATTCATGGCTCAGCTGTCGTTTGTAAATGGGCGATGGGTCATGAACGTTGAAATAACTGTCAATCGTTTGCTCATCAACAGTTAAGAAAATGGTGATATTCTTTAACAACATCTTGTCCATACGGGTACTCATTAGGCGTTGTCTGAAGAATTGTTAGTACAAGGCTTGATGCAAATCAATACCGGTAACTACAATTATCCTGGCGCTATTACCAAACGGGTTAGTAGTGACAGTATTATTTCTATCAGGAAGTTTTTAACCTGCTAGGTATAAATTTGTTTGCAGCTAAAGGATTACATGTATTGCACGGAATAAAGAGGCTGTTTCCGTTTTTCACTATGCTAAAGCGTTAAAACAGGCTGAGCTGTAATTGGGGCGATGCCTCTTTGGGCTTTTTTGCGAACGCTGTTTTGCGTACAGAGACGATTGACGCATTCATGGAAGATGGTATCAACGGCAATGCAGTAGCCGTTGAAGCAACCACTTCATAAACGGCACTGGGTGTATAGCGTGAGGCATGAATGATATTGGTTCCGTTGGCCCGTTGTTGAAACATTGCCGTTACCATGGCGGCATCATTGTTCTCTCTGGACAGGTGCGATAGAAAAACATGCGTCATGAACGGAGGCTTGTGCGCGGCAAAAAGTTCCAGCGCCTGCAGGTTAGAAAGATGGCCCTGTTTGCCGCTGATGCGGTTACGCAGGAAAACGGGGTAGCGACTGTTGGCCAGCATGCCATCATCATAATTGGTTTCCAGGAATACTGCATGGCAATGCCTGAAATAGTTGATCACATGTTTACAGGGCTCACCAATATCTGTAAACACACCGGTGGTAACACCTGCATGCTGCACAATAAAACTATGCGGGTCTACGGCATCATGCCATTTGGGAAAAGCCGTTACTGTAAATGCGCCTAGTTGTATGGGTGTAAACGGGACGAAATGTTGCAGGAGTTGTCCATCTATCGAAAAACCGCAGGCACGGAAAGTGCGTTCAGTAATATACACCTGTAGCCTGTACTTTTTCAGCAAAGAAGCCAGCCCGCTGATATGGTCAGTATGCTCATGCGTTATAAATACCGCCTTCAATTTTTCAGGATCCAGCGATAGACTGCGCATTCTCTTCTCCACCTCTTTGCCACTGATGCCCGCATCTACCAGTATGGCTTCCTCATTGTTACCTATATAATAACAATTGCCATTACTGCCAGAATTCAGGGATGCAACAAACACAGACATGCCGGCAAAATACTAAAATAATTGCGAACGGCCGGGCCGAGTTGTGCACGGTTATATTACAGAAAGGTAAACAGTGCCGTCTTGAAATCTTCCAGTTCCTGCACGTGCGGAATATGCCCCACCCCTTCCATCTCAATGATGCGTGCACTGGGTACAGCGGCGGCGGCCTTTTTGCCGAGTTGGGGATATTGCCCGTACACATCTTTTTTATCGGCCGGTAACTGGTCTTTGCCCACCACGGTTCTGTCTGCCTGGCCAATGATAAACAAGGTGGGCACCGTTAACCTGTTAAGCTCATACACTACCGGCTGCTCATAGATCATTTGATAAGTAACGGCATTGATAAAAGCAATATGGTTAAACCCGGTATCTGCAAGGGCCGCAGCCTGTGCTGCCACATATTGCTCATACGCAGGCTTCCAGGAAGGATAATAAGAAGCCTGGTATTTTTTGTAAGATTCATAGGTGGCCGACTTCTCTTTCTTATATAACTCATCCATGGTCTGGTAAGGAACAAATGTTTTGTAATCTTCCAGCCCAATCGGGTTTTCCAGCACCAATTTTTCTACCATGGATGGATACATGAGCGAAAAACGAATGGCCAGCATACCGCCCATTGAATGACCCAATATCGTGACACTGGATACGTGCAGAGAATCCAGCAGCCGCTTATTGATCATACTGAGCAGGTGAAAACTGTAATGCAGATCAGGCTTGCCAGACTTACCCCAGCCCGGTTGGTCTGGCACCAGTACACGATAGCCTTTTTTTACCAACGCGGGTATCAGATCTTTCCAGTAATAGCCGTTGAAATTTTTACCGTGCAGCAGCAGGATGGTTTTGCCATTACCCGCTGCCGGCGCTACATCCATGTACGACAAATAACTTTCATTCTCTTCCGCCTCAAACCTGAACTGATGAGAAGGATAAGGATACGCTACCTGCTGCACCTGCGCCGTTGCTGTATTTAATAATAAGAATGCTGCCATTACAAATGCCAAACTTTTATTCATAGCTATTAATTGATCTGGTCTCTTATTGCACATTGGCGGAATCTTCCTTCTTTGACAAAGGATAATTCTTCTTTGGATTTTCATTCTTTGTGGTCTTTGCCGCCTTCTCATCAGGATAAAGATTCTTCATTACCGAGAATGGAAGTAACAAAGACGTAAGCAATGATGCGCCTGCGTTTCCAAATATGGCATCCAGATAAAGAATTTCCTGCAGGCCAAAATTGGTTCCTGAAAATGCACCCGGCGCACCCTTTAACACTGATTTGCCATCATTGGCTGCTGCATACAAGGAAGGTGTAAACAGCACGGATAACAAGAGCAGCAACAGACAGGCAACAATAATTCCGAAGAAGGCCACAATATGCCCGTTCAGTATCAGTCGAACGGTTTTTACATTCCTCTCATGCTTTTTATAATACCATACAATAAAAACACCTACAACTGCGGCAAATAAAAAATTGCCAATATAAAGTACATAAGTCTCGTCATACGCCACTTTACGGATGTAGATAAATGCAGTGACGGAATACAACAGGGCTGCTACTATAGAAAATCCAATAATCTGTTTGAAAAAGGCCATACGTAACGTCATACCAGCAGGGCGTCAAAATATATACCAGCAAGTGGCGGCCTAAAGGGGGAGAATAAATACATGGATGAAGGACTTCTGTAGAATCGCTGCCCCAGCAACAGCTTGCAGCAACAAGCTCTTAACAAAACATAGGAGGTTCTTCACTACCTGTCATGTCTTCTTACACTGCTTTCCCTGCAAATCAGTTCAGGACGCAGTACTTTTTTTCTGGGCCTGCCGTCAAAGGCATCGCGGTGAAGCATCAATTCAAAAAATAATTTGGCCGCTTCCTCGCCCATGGTGACCGTTTGCTGGTTTACAGAAGACAGTGAAGGTGTAATATATTCGCCGAAGGCCTCGTTGGCAAAGCCTACAATGGCAATTTCATCGGGCATTTTTTTACCGGCTGCCTTTATGGCCTGCATGGCACCCAGTGCAGTAAAATCTTCAACTGCAAACACTGCATCTGGTATTGAACGTGCGCGCAGCAGCTGCTGCATACATGATCTGCCGGATTCTATACTTACCTTGCCATATACAATCAGATCATCATTTACCGGAATGCGGTGCACATTCAGCGCATCAATATACCCTTTCAATCGTTGGTTAAAAATATTTACATGCTGCTGGCCGCCAATATGCGCAATTTTTCTGCAGCCCTGTTCTATCAAATGCTTTGTAGCTGCAAAGGCTCCTGCATAGTCGTCTACTACTACGGAAGAAACGCCCAGTTCATCGCTCGCCCTGTCGAACAACACCAGCGGCACACCACGTCTTTTTATCTCAGTAAAATGATCAAGGTTCATGGATTCTTTTGAAATAGAAGCCAGCACCCCGTCTACCTGCGATTGAAGAAAAGCCTGCACGCCTTTCTTCTCGTACTCATACGTTTCATTAGACTGGTAGATGAGTACATTGTAATTATTCTCGTTGGCTATTTTCTCGATGCCATGAATAACAGAACCAAAAAAGTTTATTTCTGCGCTGGGTATAATAACACCAATGATATTTGATTTGCCCAGCCTGAGTGATGAGGCAATTTTGTTGGGTTGATAATTGAGTTTTTCCGCCGCATCCCTTACCATTTTTTTGGTGGCTTCTTTAATGGCCGGATGGTTGTTCAGCGCGCGTGATACCGTTGCAGCCGTTATGTTTAACGACCGCGCAATATCCTGCAGGGTTATTTTGGAAATGGCATCACTCATAACGGCTTGCCTAAAAATAGTAAAGAAAGCTGGTGTTTCCTCCCATCTTATAACCGTGCACCGTTGGTTGCTTACCGCAGCGCCTTAATTACCGGCATTCGTCTTTTTGATAAGATTTACCTCATCCTGCCGGTAAGGCGTGCCATCGGCCCTGAAAATATCATGGAACCATTCTGCGGGCTGGCTTCCATCCGGAATGGGACTGTCCCAGGCATAGATGGTGTTTGTCTTGCCTTCTACAAATCCCCAGTTGATGGCGGCAACATTTTCTTTTCTTAGCATGGGCAAAATGGTAGAAAACCGGCTATTGCGCGGACGCGCCATATACTCTGTGCAGATCAGCGGTTTACCGCTTGCCTTTAATAATTGAACCACCCGCAGGTGTTGTGGCAGCTCATCGTAATTATGATAGGTGATAATGTCTGAATGACCGAGTTGAAAGATATTGAGATCTGTCAGCGTCCAGTCCCACAACCCGGCACTCAGCGGCTGGTCTGGGTTCACGCTTCTTGCCCACTCAAAAACTTTTGTGAGTAAGGGCAGCGATGCATTGCCTTTTCCGCTATTGCCCGGTTCATTGTAGAGATCCCACAAAAGAATACGCTGATCATGTGCAAACCTGGTCAGTACATCTTTTACATATTTTTCCAGCAGCGGAAAACGCGTGCTGTCTGCGGAGGCAGGCTGGCCGGGGTCCTGCATCCAGCCTGAATTGTGTACACCCGGCTTTGGTGCAGGCTGCACTCCTTCTTTTGGTTCTTTGTTCCAGCAATCGTCAAAAAAAACAAACAGCGGTTGTATATGGTGTTTAGCAGCAATGTTCAGAAACACATCCATTCTTTGTTTAAATCCTTCCGGGTCTTGTTTCCATGCAAGAGAATGCAGAAACACACGGAGCGTGTTAAACCCAATACTTTCTGCCCATCCCAGTTCTTTGTTGATGGTGGCAGAATCAAAGCTGGGGGCCTGCCACATTTCTAATTGGTTAATGGCATTAGCGGGTATATAATTGGCGCCACTCATCCATTTATGCGCCGCATACCAGGCATTCGCTTTTTCTGCGGTCCATACCTTGCCCGGGTTATTGGCGGTGGTAGCTACAGGCTTGTTTTTCTGGGCAGTAGACAAGAGGGCCAGGTGCAAGACAACAAGAAGCATACTGGACCGCAAAAACTTGATCATAGTAGTATTTAAAAATGAAAAGATAAATTGCTATTTACGTCATGATGCGAAAAAACCTCTACTACTGTTTTGCCATTTTCACTGCCGCAGGCTGGTACAGCTTTTTGTGCAGGGCAGCTAATTCGGCAGCGGGCATTTTGATCACTTTCCTATCGTAGGTCATTAACCCATTGGTTTCTACTTCCACATCGGTGGTTTGAGTGTATACGGCAGCAGACAATCCTTTGGTGATGAGTGAAGGTATGCTGTCGATAAATTCACTGTAGCGTTTAAAGAGATCATCTTTTGTTTTAAAGCTCTGGTAGCCCCAGTTCTTGGTATCCTGCCAGGTATGACCCTCTAACGGTAATCCCAAACCGCCAAATTCTCCCAGTACCAGTATTCGTTTTGAACCAAAAAGTTGGGGGTCTGGCATCAGTGGCTCAGGATAATTGTGCAGGTCTATAATGGGGCCGGCATCTGTAAAATTGCCACCGCTGGCGGCGTTCACCAGTCTTGAGGGATCTTTCTGCATGGTATGTTGTACAATTTCCTCTGTTTTAAACTGGCCCCAGGCTTCATTAAATGGCACCCATACTACTATACTGGGAAAATTATACAGATCCTGCATGATCTCGTTCCATTCTGTTCTGTATATCTCTTCGGAAGCGGCCGTTCTGTCTTTGTCTGATGCGCGGCCATAAATGCCGGGCCTGCTTTCCCACCGATTGCCAAGGTCGCCACTGGGCATGTCTTGCCATACCATGAGGCCCAATTGATCACAATAGTGGTACCAGCGGGCCGGTTCTACCTTAACATGTTTGCGGATCATATTAAAGCCCATTTCCTTTGTCTTCTCAATATCAAACTTCAGCGCCTCATCTGTTGGCGCAGTGTACAAACCATCGGGCCACCAGCCCTGGTCGAGCGGACCAAACTGGAACAAAAATTCATTGTTGAGCAGCATGCGTTGTATACCACTGGCATCTGGCGCCATGGAGATCTTACGCATGGCAAAATAGCTGCGAGCGCTGTCTATTATTTTGCCTTTGCGGAGTAGCGATAATTTGAGATCATAGAGAAAGGGATGGCCTGGCGACCATAGCTCCGCATTCTTTACCGTTAGCGCAACAGCGTTGCCGGCAGGTACCGTGGTGGCAGCTATTTGTTCTGTTCCCTTCCAGGCACTAACAGCGATTTGATCGCCGGGTTGCGCATTGCTGATACTGGCTTCAATACTTACCTGCTGTTTATCAATATCAGGGGTTTGCCGTGTAGCCGCAATATAGGTTGGCGGCACCGCTTCCATCCATACCGTTTGCCAGATACCTGTTACCGGCGTATACCATATACCGTTAGGTTTGTTTACCTGCTTGCCCCTGGGTTGCGGGCCGTCGTCAGAAGGGTCCCAAACACGGATGGCAATATCCTGGTCAGCTTTCTTGGTGAGCAGCGGGGTGATCTCAAATGAAAAAGGATCATAACCGCCTTTGTGCGTACCGGCTTTCTGGCCGTTTACAAACACATCGCACTGCCAGTCTACCGCCCCAAATTGCAACAAGATTTTTTTTCCGCGGAACGCCGACGGTAAAGCCACCCTGCGGTGATACCAGATAACGCTGTCTTTGCCTACTCTTTTACCAACACCTGAAAGCGAAGATTCCACCGCAAAAGGCACCAGGATGGAACCTGCATAATTAGCGGGTATGGTTTCCTGTGAGACGGGCAGTAGCTGGTAATCCCAAAGTCCATTCAGGTTTTTCCAGTTACTACGTTGTAATTGCGGTCTTGGATACTCAGGCAATGGTTGCCGGGGATCTATTTTTTCTGCCCATGGCGTAAGAATGGTATGTTTTGCGATAGACCAATTGGGTTGTGCATTGGTTACAGAGGCGCCCAATAGCAAGAAAAGCAAGCAATTAAACTTCATATACCTGGGGATTATAAATTCGGAAAAGTTATGTTGTTTTAAAACATCGCCAAAATTAATATGCACAAAATGATGGTTACCCTTTATTTATACCAGCTGAAGCAAGCCTTCCGTCTTGGAAAGTACACAAACAAATCATCAAACCAGTAACTTTATACCAGCGCCCACGGCCCGCGGCCGCTGCGGCAAACGTCTTGCTAACACTTAATGATTGCTTATGCATAAATGCCTGCTGTTATGTTTTGTGCCATTCATCTTTCTTCAGGGCCTGGCACAGGATAAAAAAGGTTTTGTTGAAAGAATAGATCCCGCACTGGATGCATTGGTTGATTCAAACGCACAAGTGGAGATCATTGCCCGTGGATTTATCTGGAGCGAAGGCCCGCAATGGCTGCCCAGGCAAAAAAAACTATTGTTCTCTGATGTGCCTGCCAATAAGATCTATCAATGGACAGAGAAAGAAGGCCAGTCCGTCTACCTGCAACCCAGCGGTTATACCGGAACGGTGCCAAGGGGTGGTGAACTGGGCTCCAATGGACTCATTATTTCAAAAAAGGGAGAGCTGATCATTTGCCAGGATGGCGACCGCCGCATTGCGCGTATGAAGGCCGGTCTTGATACCCCGCGGCCTGTATTTGTTACGCTGACGGATAATTTTAAAGGCAAAAAATTCAATAGCCCCAACGATATGGCCTTTGATAAAGAAGGCAACCTGCTTTTTACCGATCCACCTTACGGACTGGAAAAAAATATGGACGACCCGTTGAAGGAGCTCCCCTACCAGGGCGTTTTTAAATTAAAGAAATCAGGCGAACTGGTTTTACTAACGGATACCATTACCCGCCCCAACGGCATTGCAGTTACTGCCGATGGTAAAACACTGCTGGTGGCCAACTCTGACCCGGCAAAGCCTTACTGGTATGCGTTTGACCTGGTGGGCGACCGCCTACTGCATGGCCGCATCTTTTATGATGCCAGTGCAGCAGCAGCATTGGCGCCGGGTATGCCAGACGGTATGAAGCTTGACAGCAAGGGAAATTTGTTTGCCACCGGCCCTGGCGGCGTTTGGATCTTTAGCAAGGCCGGTCGCTTATTGGGTAAGATCAGGTTTGACGGACTTACTTCTAACTGTGCGCTAACCGAAGATGAAAAAACATTGTTTATTACGGCCGATATGTACGTGCTACGCGTAAGACTACGGAGATAAGCAGGCTTTGGCAAAGTTCACCCATAGATTTTTTTATACAGCACCTGCTGCCCGCGGATGGTAGCGATAGTGGCATCAACGTTGGCCACCTTTGTACCAGGTGCCAGCAGTGCCAACGCTGTTTTGTATTGTTGCACCAATGAGATGGCACCGCATATTGTGATAGCCCTGGTTTCCTTAGCAATGCCAGCCAGTTCTGCACCAATGAGCAAGCCGCTCAGGTAATGGTAATTGGCCTCCTTAGAAACTGCTTTGAGTAATTGGTTGGTACGCGTGGTAAACAAACTATGTAACAAGGGCATGCTTTGCGCCTTCTGCACGGCATCGGCAAAGGCGGCTGCATGCGCCGGAATATCGGCCTCTTCGTTGGGTACAATACTACCTGCCAGCATACTCTGTGTGGCCATCAACTGAAACAGCTCCCCGGTCATAAAACTACGGAAATGCACCGCCATGCCCTCTGCCACCCTGATATGCTTGGCATGTGTTCCCGGAAAAATAAAGAGCCCGTTGCCGGAAGCTTCAGTCATACAACCGAGTAACTGCGTTTCTTCTCCGCGCATTACATCATCTTCCGTGCGTACGCCGGAAATAATAACGATATCGCGGTTCAATGCAGCACCCGCTGGAATGGTATGCAGCAGCAGTTGTTCTCCATTGCTGGCAAAAGGCAGGTTTGCGTAAGGCAATTCTACCATGCCAATATTAGCAGAAGCCATACCTGACACCAGCACGGGTGCAGCGGGCGGCACCTGCAGACCTGCGGACTGCATCTGTTGGATCTTCTCCTGGATAATGCCCGCAAAAAAAGCCATCCGGCCTTGGCCGTTTGCAGATTGTTGAAAGGCGTTGTTGGCCCAGGCAATGCCATTGGCAGAAGAACGGGTGGCCAGCACAGCTGCCGTTGTACTATCTACCATGTGCAAACGAAAAGAGCTGCTGCCCCAATCGCAACTTAAAAAACAACTGTGCATGTATTTGTTTTAAATGCTGTTTTGCTTGTCTGTAATGTATTATGCTCAACGGATGGCTTCCACAAATGCCATTGCAGTATCGCGCAGCTTACTTAGGTAGGCGGCAGTAACCGTTTCTTTACTGTCTACCAATGCTGAGCCAATGCCAAAAGCCACGGCACCGGCCGCTTTAAAAGCGTGTATGCTTTGCAGGTTTACGCCGCCGGTGGGCATCAATGGTATATGGTTCAATGGTCCGCGCAGGTCTTTTATGTATTGGGGTGATGAGGCCGGAAATACTTTTACTATATCCGCCCCGGCGGCATGGGCCTGTACAATTTCGGTAGCCGTGTACGCACCGGGAATGCTTACTACGCCCTGCGCCCGGGTAACCGCAATGGTTTCTACATCCAGCGATGGTGATATAATAAATTGCGCACCAGCCGCAATAGCCTCCAGCGCATCGGCAGCAGACAATACTGTGCCCGCCCCTATCAGCATTGTATGGTCATACTGCGTCCTTAATTGCGCAATCAATGGCAATGCACCATCAGAATTTAAAGTTATCTCGGCAGCACGAATACCACCCTGGTACAATGCATCAATAATGGCGGGCACATCTGCCGGCGCCACCCCACGTATAATGGCAATGATGGCATGCTGGAGAAGTTTTTCTTTCAAGAGATGTTCAATTAAAAAGTTAAGAATTTAAAAAGAATGCTGTTGATGTAGCCTGGCGGGTTTGTGCTCTTTATTGCAGGCATTTCTTCCGCCAGCAATGATACAAAATAGTACCCATCAACAAGTTCAGGAGTTGCTTTATGCCCTTGTTGAAGAAAGCACAAAAGTGGTACCGGCACCGGGAGAAGAACTTACGGCAATGGAATATTGAATGGCTTTTGCAAGATCGCGCACCAGGTGCAGCCCCAGCCCATGCTTGCTATTGGCCACCACACTGTCTTCAAAGAGGGTTTTAGCCTGCTCTTCCGCAATGCCCGGACCATTATCTGTAATAGAAAGTTGTATGCTGTTGCCCTCCTGCACTGCGCGCCAAACTACCTGGGGCGTTGCCGCATTTTTTACCGCGCGTATGGCATTAGACGTTAGGTTTTGCATAATGGTACGAAGGTAATTTTCATCGGTGGCCACTACCATACCGGGCCTTGCTTCAAAACGCAGGCTCACCTGTTGTACATGCGCAAAGAATTGTTGCAGGTAGTTGAACAGCGCCTCCACCGGCACCATCTTTATATTGGGTTTAAAATTTTCCATCTGTTCCTTGCTCCACAAAAGCATCGACTCCATATTGATCAAAAGATTCTCTGCCGCATCACTGATGTTTTGTTGTTGCAGCCGCTGCTGTTCGGGCCCCAGCAAATCAGGACTCTCCCGCTGCAGGTGCAAAAAGTGAACAAGGTTTACAATGGGACTGCGCAAGTCGTGACTGAGTATGCTAAAAAAACGGGCTTTTATTTTATTGGCTTCATCTAACTGGTTGTTGAGCACCATCAGCGTGGTATTGGTTTTTTTGCGGCTGCGGCTTTGCCTATACAGCAGGGCCCCAATCACCAGCAGGAACGCCACCCCGGCTATCAATCCCCATTGTGTCTTGCGCTGGCTGGCCAGTAAGAGTTTATTGATGGCTATTTCATTGTCTTTCACCGCAAGGTTATGCTTGCCTTCAAGCCCGGCAATCGCATTCTTCTTATCCTGTGAAAATAAAGAGTCGTTGGTAGCAGTAGCTTTTTTTAAATACACCAGTGCAGACTGGTAATTGCCTTTCTGTTCTTCCAGGCGTTCAAGGTCTGTGTAAATGGCAGCGAGGTAGGCAGGGCTATTCGTTTTCTCGGCCAGTGATTTTGCCTTTAGCAGGCTTTCTTCTGCCTTGCGTTGGTAAACTGCTTTCTGCGCGGCACCAGATTGCAGGGCAAGGCGGGTATACAATTCTCCCAGGTTGGCGTTGTTTACCAGCGATGTTTCTGACAACGGATTTATCTCATCCATAATACTGTTTACCCGCAACATCAGCGATACCTGCCGGGGATAATCCGGTGCCATGAAATTAGAAAGGTTAATCAGCACATTGGCTTCATCCACTTTGTTATGGCTGTCTTCGGCAATCTTTAAGGCGCGTTGCGCGTATGCGCGGGCAGCCATTGTATCATGCTGCGCAAAGGTAAAAATGCCAAGGGCCGTTAGTGCATGGGTAATACGCCGCGAGCTATTTGCCTTTGTACCGGCCGACAACTCAAGCTGTGCATATTGAATGGCTTTTGCATAATCTTTTTGCACGCTGAAGCAATTGGAAATATTACCGGCCACCAACGCAATTAAATCCTGGTCTTTCAACTCCTCTGCAATGGCAAGTGCCTTGAAAAAATTATCCGCCGCTTGCGTAAAAGCAGATTCTACCATGTACCCGCGGCCAATATTATTTAAGTTGTTTACCTGGTTTACCCTTGCACCTAGTTCCAGGTTAAGCTGGTAGCTTTTCTCAAAATGTTCACGTGCCAGTTGGTTATTACCGGTATCACTGATGTATAGTCCAAGGTTATTATGCAGGTTGGCAATACCCCTTTTCCATTGTATTTTTTCTGCCAGTTGCAAAGCCTCGTTAGCATAGGGAAAACTTTTCAGCGGACTCACGGTGTAATAATACTGTGAGATTTTGCTCAGCGTTTTCACGCGGTGGCTGTCTGCCTTCTGGGTAGGCAGCAGTCGCAGCATAGAATCTAACTGTACAGCAGACTGGCCTGCGGCCAATAGCAGTTGTACTGTAATCAACAGCGTGAGCAGCAGTTTTATCATGTGCATAAGGCGCCGAAGACGTGCGCGTTTAGGGTGTTAATAATTTATCGAGCGATTCTTTATAGCTTCTGCCCACCGGAAGCGAGGTATTGTTTACCCGTACTTCTTTGGCTGATATTTCTTTGATGTAATGTTTCTGAATGGCATAACTGCGGTGAATGCGGATAAAACTCTTGAATGGTTTTTCTTTTAACAGGTTGCTGATGGGCGAAAGCACGCAGTATTTTCTTTTCTGGGTTACAATACCGGTATAATCTCGCAGGGCTTCCAGGTAAATCACTTCATGCAGTTGCAGTTTGATACGCTGATGCCCGTCTTTGATAAAGAGCGTGTCTTCTCCCAGGGTGTAATCAAGTAGCTCCGATTTGTGGTGCAGGGCAAGAAATTGTTCCAGGCGCTCCATGGCCATGGTGAACCGATCTGCTTTCAATGGTTTTACAATATAATCCAGCGCGGCGGTTTCAAAACCTTCCAGCGCGTATTCAGGGTGAGATGTTACAAAAATACAGGCAGGCACCTGCAGGAGTTGTTTCCGAAGCGCCAGACCACTCATGCCCGGCATATCTATATCAAGAAAAATGACATCTGGAAGGGATTGATGCTGTACAAAGGCAAGTGCTTCTTCGGCGGAAGAAAGAACGGCGGCAATGGATAAAAATGGATAGCGGCGCACATAAGAAATCATGGTTAGCCGGTCCAGCTCATTATCATCCACTATCAAACAGGTATAGTTCTTACTCGTTGCATTCATAGGTGGTTCATTTGCTCCCGCTGTACAATTTACACAATTTTATTATATACCATTTTGAAGGCAGCGCTTGTCGTTCGTCTAATAAAACAGTTGTTGATCGATTGGCCTAACGCTGCCCTTATCCCCGCACCTAAGTTTGCTGTTGTAAAGTCTCAGAAAGCTGTGATCAACCAAGGCCTTATGCTGCTGGATTCTTACCCTTTTTAATGCGGCCGAATAACCACCAGCACCCGGCCCCTGCCTCCATCAAAAACAACGTTTATGAAATACATTTTTACTATTTTTTGCCTGTTTGCTG
>DATJGC010000368.1:0-3511 GCA_035495345.1 Chitinophagaceae bacterium
CGGCAATGATCTTTCTTCTCTTGAAAACAATCTTATTGTGGTGCAGGTGCTCAATGCAGCAAAACAATCGGCCAAGGAAGGACGAAGAATTGCATTGCCATAAGTGTAGCCGCTTTGTGCTTCCCGAAAATGAAATGGTTACGATATTTTATACGTGATGGGCTGTCTTTTGTAGGAAGTTACGGCCCTGCCATGGTCTTTTGCGGGTATCCAGACACCGCTTTCCTTTACCACTCTGATGCTTTCGGCTTTAAGGTCCTCAGGCCCGCTGATAGCATGTACATCACTGACTTTTCCCTGCCGGTCAATGATAAACTCAACAACAACACTGCCCTGCAAATTTTGCTTCAGTGCTGCCGGCGGGTAGTGAACTGATTTAATCAAATACTTTACCCAGCCAGCGTTGCCACCGGGGTAGTCGGCCTCTTCTTCCACTTTGCGGCGTGCTGTACTATCTGCCGGTTCCTGCGCAGGCAACGGCTTTGCTATGGCGCTGGTACTTGCAGGGTTTGCCTGTTCTGTAACCATGGAGGCATTACTGGCAGCGGGTTGCGACTGCGCATACTGCACAATGCCTTCCAGTATCTTCAGGGCCACTTTATCCTGGTTGGCATTTTCGCGGATGTATTGCAAATCTGCAGCATTGGTAATATAACCGCATTCCAGGATAACCGCCGGGCAAAGGCTTTTGTCGAGCAGCCGCACGGTTTCTCGCGCTAAAATGGTTTCGTTGGCCTTATACACAGACCGAAGGCTGTTCAGAAGTGTGGATGCCAGTTGCCGCGAAGCATCCTGCGGTTGTTTGGCAGAAATGACGGCATCAAAACCGGATGATGATCGGTGATTGCCGAACCCTGCATTAACGTGAATGGAAATAAAGAGATCTGCTTTATGGCTGCTGGCAATGGCCAGGCGGTTGTCTAAGTCTTCTTTAAGATCCGTTGCACCCGCCACCAGTGCATCTGTGTTGCGGGTAAGCACAATGTTAACATTATAATCCGCTGCTTGCTGTTGTATCTTTTGGGCAATACGCAGGGTAATATCTTTCTCCAGTGTATTATCATCGCCGTGCGCACCGGGAAAGATGCCGCCATGGCCGGCGTCAATGACTACCGTCAACCGCTTGGCTGAAGACAAATGGCCGTTGAATGTATGATTGAGTTTAACGGCAAAGGCAGAAAGCAGAAGAAACAAAAATGGCAGGGCCATGAGTCTGCTGATATACCCTCCGCGGCGGATAAGAGCAATGTTTGTAAGCATGTTGATACGACGTTTTAATTGGTTATGAAAAAAAGGGGTGGTAAGCCGCAATTTTTTTTGTTGGATGGCTTGCATTAATAGCAATTCAGCATAGGCAAAGCGCTGATCCTCGTCTGCAGCATACTGGTCTGCCAGGAACTCATGAATGGCTTTTACTTCTTTCTTCATCAGGTGAAAAAACGGATTGAACCAACAGCAACAGCAGGCGATTTCAAACAACAGCACATCAAGACTGTGTTTTTCTTTTACATGAAAGAGTTCATGCCTGAAAATCTGCTGACCCTTTTCTTCTGCAAGCGCAATGCGGTCGTCCCAGAAAATGGATGAAAAAAATGAAAATGGTGTTCCCGGTGCGGTGGTGTGATAGAGTTTTATTTTACCCGCCCGCTCATAGGGATATTGCTTTTTCAGCAGGTGGATGCGGTAGAGTGCGTGCAGCAATGCCAGCAGGCCAAACAGCAGTCCTGCCGCATATATCGCTATAAACAGGTTGCCCGCGCTGAACCATTGTTGCCATCCTTTGGCGCCGGCGTAAATGGTGACTGGTTCTTCCCAGCCACCTACATTAATGACTTTTAGCGTACGGAGCGCTACCGACGGTGCGCGGCCCTGCCAGAGAAAGTTAGCGGGGATGTAGAGGAAGGGTAGTAGCAATGATATCAACAAGGCGCCCAGCAGGTAAAACCTGTTGTAGGTATGAAAACGCCTGTTGCGCAGGAAGAAATGGTAGTAAGCGTACAGCAGGCCGCTGCACAGGATGATTTTAGTGATGGAAAGGAATAAGATCATCAGTCGGCTTTTTTCTGTGACTTAATTTGTTGCAGCAGGGCCTCCAGGTCTTCCAGGCTGAGTTTATTATCATTTACAAACTGTGAGACCAGCCGGGCGGGCGAACCCTCAAAATACCCTTTAACCAATTGATTAATAGACTTTTTGCCATAATCTGCCTTGCTTATTTTGGGGCGGTAAAGGTTATTGCGGCCCTGTGTTTCATAGGTAACAAAACCTTTGTCAACCAGTATCTTCAGCAGGGTGGCCACGGTATTGGCGTGGGGCGTGGGCTCGGGACTGTTTTCTACCACATCCTTCAAAAAGCCCTGTTGCAGCTTCCAGAGTACCTGCATTACCTGCTCTTCTGCTTTTGTAAGCGTTTTCATAATAACTAAATCTTTAGTTGTATTTCAAATGTATAACTAATTTTTTAGTTACAAAACTTTTCAGGGCTTTTTTTAAAATAAATTCAACTGTTTGCATCGCCTCTTGTTATTAATGCATACCAGGCGCAAGCGCAATACAGGCGCAGGTTACAGCTGAAGCGATGTTAACGGTAAATCAACAACACTGCATGATTGCATCGTTAAAACGCTTTTGCCACGGGTAGTTTTTTAGTAAAACGCTATGAGTTCTCAACATTAAAATTTATTTTTGTTGCGGTTCTGGACGGATCGCTAAGGCTTAACAGCCCTTTTGCATACATCTGCAACTTTCCCCGAACAATCATTGTCCTTAGATCGTTACAAACTCGTACCCACCCTGGTATCATCATTTTTATACCTTAAGATTATTCATGAGACAGTTAAAAATTGCAACACAGATCACCAATCGTGATTCACAGGCGGTAGAAAAGTACTTACAGGAAATCTCAAAAATCTCAATGATTACGCCGGAGGAGGAAACCATCCTTGCCCAGCGCATTAAGATGGGTGATCAACGAGCGCTGGACAAACTGGTACAGGCCAACTTACGTTTTGTGGTGTCTGTGGCCAAGCAATACCAGCACCAGGGTCTTTCATTAAGCGATCTTATCAACGAAGGCAATCTTGGTTTGATAAAGGCCGCCCAGCGTTTTGATGAAACAAAGGGTTTTAAATTTATCTCTTACGCAGTTTGGTGGATTCGCCAATCAATTTTACAGGCCTTGGCCGAGCAGGGCAGGCTGGTACGCCTTCCCCAGAATAAAATTGGCACTTATAACAAGGCCAACAAGGCCTACATGGCTTTTGAGCAGGAACATGAGCGGGAACCTTCTACGGAAGAGCTGGCAGAATTGCTGGAAATGAGCGAAACCGAAATCAACAATATATTCCAGAGTAATACCCGTCATACTTCGCTGGATGCCCCCGTGCACGAAGCAGAAGATGTGGCCATGGGAGATTTGCTGGAAGGCGGCGATGATACAGATGATGATGTAATGAAGGATTCTCTGCGCAGCGAAATCCGCCGCGTGCTGAAATCACTCAGTCCCCGCGAA
>DATJGC010000369.1:0-2422 GCA_035495345.1 Chitinophagaceae bacterium
GGGTGAAAGGCTTCATAACTTAAATGAAAAGAGACCAGGGTATAAATAAGAATGGCGCAGGCGATGCCCAGTGATAATCCAACCACATTAATGGCTGCATACCCCTTGTGGCGTTTTAGGTTGCGCCAGGCTATTTTTATAAAGTTTTGTAGCATAGGAAGTCAATTCAGTTATTTAAGTATTTCCTTTTGTTATCACGGCTGTTGAAAATCCTTGCTGGTGCATGTTGCACCAAGATGACTCGGAACATGCATCGCTGTCTATTCAGACCGCAAAGATTTTACGGGGTTGGCCAGCGCTGCCCTCACTGCGCGGTAGCCCACCGTAATCCAGGCAATCAGCAGTGACGCGGCAATGGCCAGTAAAAAGATACCAACACTCATATGAATGCGGTAAACAAAATTCTGCAGCCAGCCATTCATTACATACCATGCCACAGGCACCGCAATGAGAAAGGCAATGGCTATCAGCAGCGTAAATTCTTTGGAGAACATGATCACAATATTGGTGGTGGTAGCACCCAGCACCTTGCGCACACCCACTTCTTTTGTTTTTTGCACTGCCATATAAGATACCAGCCCATAAAGACCCAGGCAGGAAATAAAAATGGCGATACCCGCAAAGATTTTATACAACAAAGAGAGCTGGTTCTCCTGCCGGTAAAACCGTTCAATGGTTTCATCCATAAAATGACTCTCATACGCGTATTCAGGATAGGTAGCCTGCCACAATTGTTGAATGGCAGCTGTAGTGCGCGATAAATTATTGGTCCTTACTTTTACGCCGATAGTGTAATAATTAGACTGGCGCGATGATATGGTAGTGGGTTTAATATCTTCACGCAGGGAGTTTGTTTTGAAGTCTTTTACCACGCCAACAATGGGCAACCAGCGGCCGCCGCCAAGGCGAATAGTTTTACCAATCATCTTTTCAGGGTCACGAATGCCCAGCTTCTTCATCATGGTTTCATTTACCACCACCTCGTGCATGGTATCTGATGCATCGATGCCCCTGCCGGCTACTAACTGTAATCCATAGGTGCTGAAATAGTCTTTGTCTGCATATTTCAGAAACGAAGGAAAGTCAACATCTTTTCCGCTGTTGTCGAAATAAAAATTGCTTGCCCAGTTATTGTCTGAAGATGGTACATCACTGGAAAGCGATACATTCAACACATCAGCGTTCTTCAGCAGCGCTTCCTTCAACGGCTTCATACGAGATAGCAGTGCACTGTCTGTATAACTGGGCAACACCAGCACAGCTTCTTTGTTAAAGCCCAGGTCTGCGCTGCGTACATAGTTCATCTGGCTTACCGCTACAATGGTACCAATGATTAAAACCTGCGAAATACTAAACTGTGTTACTACCAGTATCCGTCTCAAGGAAATACCGCCAATGCTGGCTGCATTGATCTTGCTTTTGAGTGCCAGTACCGGCGTAAAACCGGAGACAATCAGTGAAGGGTAGATACCGGACAGAACGGTTACCACAATCATCGTTATCAGCAGGAACAGGATGGTGCTACCGGTGAGCAGGGGTATGGACGCCGGTACATTGGCCACATGAGAGAGATAAGGCATTGCCAATCGCGCTACGGCTACCGCCAGTACCACTGAAAGCAATACCAGTAAAAAAGTTTCTCCCATTACCTGCGCAATCAGCTGGGGCCGCGTGCTGCCCAGTACTTTGCGGATACCAACCTCCCTGCTTCTGCCCACCGCCTGCGCGGTAGAAAGATTAACGAAGTTGATAGACGCCATGATAATGATTAACACGCCAATCAGTGATAATGTCCATAAAATGGTTTTGCTGGTGCTGTGATCACCCAGTGATCCATACTTTGTATCAAAATGCAGCGCGCTCATGGGCTGCAGGATATTGGTGCGGCGACTGTCTGGCCGGTAATGTTTTTTTGCAAAGCCGGGCAATTGTGCTTGTATGCTGGAAGCCTGCACATTCTGTGGCAGGAGCACATACACCTGGAAACTGCTGCTCAGGCTGCCCCATTCAGGATTATAATTGTATTTATCTCCGTATTGTTTTACCGTCTCATAAGAGATAAAAGCTTTCATAGGAAAATCTGAATTGGCGGGCGCATCCGCTACCACGCCACCCACTTTTAGCAGTATGGCATTATCTAATTTGATATACTGGCCACTGGCATTCTTCCAATCGCCAAAATATTTTGTGGCCGTTGTTTTGTCGAGTATAATATTTCCGGGCATAGACAACACGGTTGCACTGCCCTGCAACCATTGCGCGTTGAACAAAGCAAAATAATCTGGCTGCGTAAAGATGACACCAGTTTCTTCAATAAACTTTTTGCTGGCCGACAGATCCGCATTTGGATTATTGCCCAGCACAATTACCTGGCTGCCATAGGCCGACAATACAGGCACTATTTTTTCCATCTGCGGAAAGT
>DATJGC010000370.1:0-11966 GCA_035495345.1 Chitinophagaceae bacterium
ATTGGTAAGATCATTCTGGATGAACCAGCCGCTCTTCGACAATAAATTGAACTGAATGCCGGTTACCTGGTTTACATAACGCTGGTTGCTCTGGCTGGTAGCTGAGCTGTTGGCATCATTGAAATTGGCGTTGTAAGAAAGATTGAAGTCTACATACTGGCTGATATTACTGGCTATCACAATACCGGCATTGTATGTATAATTGTTGGTAATGGTTTGCTGGTAATTGATTAATCCCGGTAGGCGCGAGTAAGAAAAACCGGTGCTCAGGTTTACGTTTGATTTTATAAACGCTACCGGCTGACTGAAGGTAAGAAAGGTGCGCAGGCTCTTATAGCCGTCCAGGTTAACAGGCGTGCTGAATTGTGATCCACGTTTTAACACAACACCATGCTGCAAGGCCGAATCTGCCGTGGCAATATAGGTAGCGTTAGAAATGTAATTGCTTTGCGTTTGCAAAAACACGTTGGCAAAAATACTTTGTCCCTTGCTGGTATTGGTAAAGGTATAGCGTGCAGACAAGAAGTTTGTATAGGCTTGCTTCAGGTAGGGATTACCGCTGGTTATACGCAAGGGGTTGCTGGGGTCAATCACATCCTGCAACTGGGTAACCGATGGAAAATTGGTGCTGGCGCGATAAAAAATATTGATGCTGCTCCTGGCAGAGATTTTTCTTCTGAACATCAGGTTGGGCAACAGGTTGGTAAACGATTGGTTTACGGTGGCCACCCCTGGATAGGTACGCATACTTTGCAGCTTTGAATTCTGAAGGTTAACGCCCACGGCAAACTGGTTATCCCTGCTGGCACCCAGCCGGAAGCTGATACCGCCGTTGTTGGTGGTAATGGTATTGTCAAATTTATTAGACAGGGAAGGACTGAACTGGGAAAAAGTCTTACCCGCAGAATCATACAGGAATGTCTGCTGATCTGCTTTGTTCTTTGAATAAGAAGGAGAATAATTAAATTGTAGTTGTCCCTTCTTGCCTACCGGTTCTGTATAAGCGATATTGCCTGAAACAGAATATCCATCCGTAGGGTTTCTTTTATACTGGTTTTGTAGTGAATCATCTGGCAACTGGCTTTTCTGGAAGAAGAGCAGCCGTTGCAGGATATAACTTTCACCATCATTTTTGTTGAGCGTTGTACCCAGGTTAACCGAGAGGGTGCGGCCTCGTTTTGCAAATGAATGACGGTACAAGATATTGTTGCGCAGGTTATAGCCATTCCGCATTGCAGAGCTACGGCTTTCAGAAGTGTTGGCAGTATCATTGGCGCCATAATAGGTTTGTGAACTGCTGACAGCGTTGGTGGAATTGTTTTGAAAATTTAGGCTGGGTGTAATGATGAGCGAGTTGCTGGAATCAAACTTATACTCCAGCCGCATATTAAACCGGTGGTTATTGTTCTTGCTTACAGAAAGACTGTTCTGATCAGTAAATTGTGAGCTGTCGTTGCTGATAAGGGTTTGGCTGTGCAGTTCGCGCTCATTGGTGTTGGTGCTGTTATTAAAGAAATAACTGCCCTGTACATCCAGTTTGGATCCCCATTTGTCGGTGAAATTAACACCAAAGGCATTTGTTTTGCTGATACCAGGCTGCTGGCCAACGGTAAAATTATCTGTACCCCCACCAAAAATACCACCGCCGCCACGTCCGCCGCCACCACGGTTGCCACCACCCCCGCGCTGTCCGCCTCCGCCGCCGAAATTGCCGCCGCCTCCGCCGCTGGTAACGCCCAGCAGATCCTGCGAGGAAAAATTTTGCTGATTAATATTGTTGAAGCTGCCCACCAGTGAAATGCGGCGGTCGCCCTTAAACGTGCTTACATTGCCGCCTGCAGCATAACGGTTATCTGTGCCGTAACCTGCATATATACGCCCAAACTGACCATTGCGAATACCATTCTTTGTGACAATATTGATGGCTTTTACTGAGTTGCCATCATCAAAACCGGTAAACGCGGCCTGGTCGCTCAGCCTGTCAAACACCTGTATCTTATCTACCACTTCAGAGGGCAGGTTACGCAGCGCAGCGGTGGCATCATCTCCCAGGAAATCTTTTCCGTCGATGGTTACTTTCTTTACCTGGTCGCCATGGGCCGTAACGGTACCGTCTTTGTCTACCGTAATGCCGGGCATTTTTTTAATCAGGTCTTCCGTAGTGGCATCCGGGTTTACTTTAAAAGCGTTTGCATTGTATTGAACGGTGTCTGCTTTTTGCTGGGCAGGGGGCGTTTTAGCAGTAACCGTAACGCCTTCCAGTTCTTTGGATGTTTTTGGAATGTTGATGATGCCCAGGTTTAGGGTAGCGCTGGCCGATGGGTCTACCTGCCTGTCTACCAGTTCATAGCCTATGGAGCTAAAAGAGAGAATAAGTGTATCCGCGGGCAAATCTGCCAGGGTAAAATGCCCTTTGCTATCTGAGATGGCGCTGCGTGTGTTGCTGGCATCTTTTTTTAGCCTTGCGCTCACGGTAACACCCCTCAGTGCTGTATTGTCGGCCTTATCCTGTAGGATTCCCTCAATGGTCATGGCACCGGTTGTATTTACTGCGGCTGCCGGCGAAGTGCCGGCGGGCGGGTTGTAGGCAATCATAGAAGGTTGCCGACTGCTGTCTGCGCTGCTTGCCAGGGCGGTGCTGTCTGCAGCAATTGATGGCGGGGTAGATAAGCTGATGCTGTTACCTATTATCTGTAGCGTACCAAGGTCCGTGCGCCTGCTATCGATCCGAAGGCGGGTACTTGCGGTAAGGCCGGCGGGCTGACTGATACGCAGCACAAAAGAATCTGGCTTAACATTGAGCAGCTCAAAACGACCGCTGCTGTCTGTTGTAGCCTGGTAGCGTATGCTGGAATCTGTGGCGGCCTGCAACAAGACCTGTGCTGCGGCAAGGCCTGCGCCGCCGCTGCTATCGCGCAGCGTTCCTTTAACCGACAGCATTTGCGCGCCCGCAACAACTGAACATAAAAAGGCAATGACCAGCAAGAAGCTAAATTTCCCCATAAAATTCTGTATGCTTTGTCATTGGACGATAACCATGCCCGAAAACCTGTGCTTTGATTAATACCTCATTAATTAGTTGTTTATGAACGCGTACCAGTGCAGCAGGCAGAAAATCAGCTTTCAGCATCCCTTCAATTCAGCTAATTTTGCGTTGTTTTTATACCAATTGAATGGCAACAAATAACCGTGGCGCTCATTGTAAATGGAGCAGATAAGATGAACCAGATAAACTCCGTTACTGAAAGGTTTATTGAATTAAAGACCTGTGTACTGATACCTACTTATAACAATGCCGGCACGCTGGCCGCGGTTATCAGTGATGTATTGCAGTATACGGACCAGGTGATTGTGGTGAATGATGGAAGCACAGATGACACAGCTTCCCTGCTGCAAAAATTCCCCGGCCTGCAGGTTATTACACACCCGGTAAATAAGGGCAAGGGATGCGCGCTGCAAACCGGCTTCCGCTTCGCCTTTGAAAAGGGATACCAGTACGCCATTTCCATTGATTCTGACGGGCAGCATTTTGCAAAAGATTTGTACCGGTTTCTTGATAAACTGTCTGAAGCACCCAATGCCATTATCATTGGTGCGCGCAATATGCAGCAGGAAAACGTGCCGGCTAAAAGTAGTTTTGGCAATAAGTTTTCCAGCTTCTGGTGCAAGGTAGAAACCGGCATTACCTTACCCGATACGCAATCGGGCTACCGCTTGTACACGCTGCTGCCGCTAAGCAAAATTCATTTCCTTACGCACCGTTTTGAATTTGAAATTGAGGTGTTGGTGCGCGCCGCCTGGAGCGGGGTTGAATTGCTGTCTGTGCCGGTATCCGTTTTTTACGCGCCAAAAGAAGAAAGAGTTTCTCACTTCAGGCCATTTAAAGATTTTGTACGCATCAGCATTTTAAATACGGTACTGGTGCTGGTAAGGCTGCTGTATATTATACCCCGCAATTTTCTGCGCGGTCTTTTTGATAAGAAAGCCCGGCAACAATTCATTAATCAGCATATACTTCACCCGCATCACAGTGATGAATTGAAGGCGGCTTCTGTAGCCGTGGGCGTTTTTATGGGCATTGTACCCTTGTGGGGTTTTCAGCTGGCCATTGCCATTTTTCTGTCGCTGGTATTGCGGCTTAACAAAGGCCTGGTGCTTATTGCAGCCAATATTAGCATACCACCCATGATACCGCTGATTATCTATCTCAGTTACAAAATGGGGGCCTTTTGGATGGGCCACAACGCCATGCCCTTTGTATTTAGCAAACACATAAGTTTGCACGACATTACAGCCAACCTGCAACAATATATATATGGCAGTATAACACTGGCCGTTGTTGCAGGCATTGCGCTGGGGCTTATCAGCTACCTGCTCATGAAGGTTTTTAAAAGAAAAATGCTGATGGCAGCTTAAGGACTACCTGCATGGAAAAACTGTTTATCTCCCTGTATCGGCTTTTTGCAAAACGGCGCCTGCTGTTTTGGTTTACGCTGGTGCTGTTTTTTTTACTGGCAGGATTCTTTGCTTCAAAGATAAAACTGGAAGAAGATATTGCCGGCATCTTGCCCAAAGATGAAAAAGTGGAGAAACTGAATGAGGTATTCCAAAACTCAAAGTTTCTTGATAAACTTGTTATCACCGTTTCATTAAAAGACAGTACAAAGGGGGCAGCACCAGACAGCCTGGTGGCTTATGCAGATGCGCTGGTAGCCGCCTTAAGAGATCAATACAATGGTTATATCACCCGTATACAAGACCGTGCAGATGACAGCCTGGTGCTGCAGATGTTTGATGTAATCAGCAATAACCTGCCGCTGTATCTTGATGAAAAGGATTATGCGCGCATAGATACGCTGCTGCAGCCTGCCGTATTACGCGCCACACTGGAGAGAAACATACGCACGCTGGGTTCGCCGGCAGGCATCGCCCTAAAAAGTATGATTGTAAAAGACCCCACTGGCATCTCCATGCTGGGGTTAAAAAAGTTACAGCAGCTGCAGTTCGACGAGAACTTTGAGCTCTACGATAATTATATTGTTACAAAAGATCAACAGCGGCTGATGTTGTTCATCACGCCCGCATTTCCGCCTAACAATACCGGCAAAAACCAACAATTACTGGCGGGCATTGATAAATTAACGGACAGCCTCAGCAGCCGAGTTTACAACAATGTACATGCTGAATATTTTGGTGCCACCGCGGTAGCTGCCGGCAATGCTGCCCAGTTAAGAAAGGATACGCTGCTTACACAGGGTATTACCGTGCTTTTCCTGGTGCTGTTTATTGGTTTCTATTTCAGGAAAAAGCGCGCTCCTTTTCTTGTATTGCTGCCGGTAGTTTTTGGGGCATTGTTTTCATTGGCCCTGCTCTACCTGCTAAAAGGCAGTATCTCCGTTATTGCATTGGCTACGGGCTCTGTTATACTGGGTATTGCAGTAAACTATTCATTGCATGTCTTTAACCATTACCGGCATACGCATAGCATTGAACAGGTAATCAGCGACCTTACCATGCCACTGACCGTAGGCAGCCTTACTACCGTAGGCGGGTTTCTCTGCCTGCAGTTTGTGAAATCTGCCATGCTAAAAGACCTGGGCCTGTTTGCTGCCTTTAGCCTCATTGGTGCATCGCTTTGCTCGCTTATCTTTCTGCCGCACCTGATTGTTTCTGAAAGAGAAGAAAAAAGCAGCAAGCCGCCGGCACTTACCTGGATTGACCGTATAGCCGGCTGGAAGCCTGAGCACAACCGTTATCTTTTACTGGCCATCCTGGTCCTCACATTTGTGTTTGCTTATACCGCCGGCAGCGTAAGGTTTGAGCCGGATATGATGCGGATGAATTTTGTAAGCAATAAGCTGAAACAGGCAGACAGTAACCTGAGTGCCGTTAACGCCTATTCATTGCAATCTGTATACCTCTTGTCTACGGGTAAAAACCTGGAGGAGGCTCTTGAAAAAAACGAGCAGGCAGTAGCCAAAGTGCAGGCCCTGCAAGACAAGGGCATCGTAAAAAAATATTCTGGCGTGGCGGCATTTATGCCTTCCAATGCCATGCAGCAGCAAAAGATTGAACGCTGGAACCGATACTGGACGGCTGCCAGGCAAGAGCAGGTGTTGGCGTTATTGCAGCAGGAAGGCAGCCAGTTAAAATACAATGCCAACGCGTTTGCGCCTTTTCAGGAGATGCTGCGTCGCTCATATATGCCCGTTAGTGCGGCGTCGGTAGCCATCATCAGGAAAAGTTTTTTGGATGATTATATCACCGAACGGCCGGGCAAGGTAACCGTTATAACACTGGCCAAGGTGGCTGCACCGCAACGGCAGCAGGTATACCAGGCCTTTGAAAAGGGCAATACTACGGCAGTAGACAAACAATACCTTACGGGCAGGTTTGTAGAAATCATCAATGCAGATTTTGGAAGCATTGCACTCATGTCTTCTATCCTGGTATTTATTGTATTGCTTATTTCTTACGGCAGAATTGAACTTACCCTGGTATCTTTTATACCCATGTTTATCAGCTGGATCTGGATACTGGGCATCATGGGTTTAGCAGGCATCAGCTTCAATATTGTAAACATCATCATCTCTGCGCTCATCTTTGGATTGGGTGATGACTACAGCCTGTTCATTATGGACGGCCTGCTGCAGGAATACAAGACGGGCAAGAAAAACCTGGCCTCTTACAAATCATCCATACTATTATCTGCCATTACCACCATTGCCGGGCTGGGTGTGCTCATTTTTGCCAAACACCCGGCCTTGCGGTCCATTGCCATCATTGCCATTATTGGTATTTTATGCGTGGTGGTCATTGGACAGTTGCTGATACCCTTTCTGTTTAATTTCCTGGTGCGCGACCGCATCCGCCACCAGCGTTTTCCGTGGACTTTCTTCGGGCTATTGAAATCAGCCTTTGCCTTTACTTTTTTTGCCTGTGGCAGCGTGGCAGTAGCTTTGACGGCTCTTTTGTTTGTGAAGCTGTACCCGTTTAATAAAGAAAAGGGCAAGCTTATTTACCATCGGCTGCTTGCCAGGTTTTCGCGCAGCCTCCTGTACATTATGCCCAATGTAAAAAAGCGGATCCTGAACCCACTCAAGGAAGATTTTTCTACACCCGCCGTGGTTATCTGCAATCACCAGTCTTCATTAGATGTAATGCTGGCAATGATGCTGCATCCAAAGATCATATTGTTCATCAATAAACGCGTATGGCACCTGCCCTTTGTTGGTTTTGTAGTACGCGCGGCAGATTTTTTTCCGACCACAGAAAATGCAGAAGAAGGGCTGGAGAAAATAGCTGCAAGGGTTAAGCAGGGCTATTCTGTATGGGTATTTCCAGAAGGAACAAGGTCAACAGACGGCCAGCTAAAAAGATTTCATAAAGGTGCTTTCTATGTAGCGGAGAAACTGAACCTTGATATTTTACCCATACTCATACACGGTACGCACTATGCACTCAGCAAGGATGATTTTTTGGTAAAGGATGGCGCCATTACCGTTGCTTACCTGCCAAGAATAAAACCCACTGATACTGCCTATGGTACGGGGTATGCAGAGCGCACAAAAAAAATCAGCCGTTATTTTAAAACCTCTTTTGAAGCCTTGCGGCAGCAGGAGGAACAACCTGCTTACTTTAATGAACAGCTTCGCTACAACTTTATTTACAAAGGCCCGGTGCTGGAATGGTACATGCGCATAAAAGTAAAGCTTGAAAAAAATTACCAGTTGTTCAACCGCCTGCTGCCCGCCAGCGGTCGCATACTTGATATTGGTTGTGGGTATGGGTTCATGTCGTACCTGCTTCATTTTGTTTCGCCCGCCCGCCAGATGACCGGGCTGGATTATGATGAAGAAAAGATTGCCACGGCCAACCATTGCTTTAGTAAAGACGATGGGCTGAATTTTGTTTGTGCAGACATCACCCAATGGCCTTTTGAACAATACGATGCCATTGTTATGATGGATATTCTTCACTACCTGCAACCAGCGCAGCAAAAACTTGTTATTGAAAAAAGCATTGCCAGTGTAACGCCGGGCGGGCTGGTGATTATCAGGGATGGCAATGCTGAACTGGAGGGCCGTCACCGCGGCACCCGTTTAACAGAACTGTTTTCTACGGCGGTATTTGGTTTTAACAAAACAACTGAAAAAGGACTTTCTTTTCTCTCCGGCAGCACCATCAAGGCCATTGCTGCCGCGCACAATATGGATTGCATAGAAATTGACGAAACAAAATTTACATCAAACATCGTATTTGTATTAAAGCACCGGCAAGCGTAAATGAAGCAGTATGACATTATAGTGATTGGCAGCGGCATGGGCGGGCTTGTATGTGCTGACATCCTGAGCAGGGAAGGCTATAGCGTCTGCGTGCTTGAAAAAAATAAGCAGATTGGCGGCTCCCTGCAAACCTATGCAAGGGATAAAGTGGTGTTTGATTCAGGCGTGCATTATGTAGGCGCGCTGGGTAAAGGGCAGAACCTGTACCAAATCTTTACATACCTGGGGTTGATGGACAAGCTGAAACTGCAGCAGATGGACATGGATGCATTTGACAGGGTATTGATAGAAAACGATGAAAAAGAATACCGCTTTGCCCAGGGCTATGAAAATTTTATACAGGGATTGCTGGCAGATTTTCCGCAGGAAGAAGCAGCACTCCGCCAATATTGCGCAAAGATAAAGGAGGTATGCAGCTGTTTTCCGTTGTATAACCTACGCGCGGGGAGCGACAGTGAAAAAACGCCCGTACTGGGCATCGGCGCAAAAGAATTTATTGAGTCTGTTACCGCAAACAAGAAACTACAGGCGGTACTGGCCGGCACCAATTATCTCTACGCGGGTGAGCCAGACCAAACACCTTTCTATGTGCATGCACTTATACTCAATCATTATATTGAAAGCGCCTGGAAATGCGTAGACGGGGGTTCTCAGCTGGCAAAAGCAATGGCGGCCAATATAAGAAGGCATGGGGGAGAAATTCTGCGCCATAGCCAGGTTACCTGTATAAAAGCAGATGATGATAAGGTGACTCATGTACAACTGGCCAACGGCCGGCAATTGTCTGCTACTGCCTATATCAGCAATATGCATCCTGTAAAGACTTTAGAGATGACAGATGCACCCGCCATCAAAAAAGTATACCGCAAACGCCTGAAGAGCCTGCGCAATTCTGTGTCTTCATTTACGTTAAATATCGTTTTTAAAAAAGAGAGCTTTCTATACCTCAACCATAACTATTATTACCAGAAAGAAGGACATACCTGGGATATGACGGCTTATACAGAAGAAAACTGGCCGCTGGGTTATTGTATTTTTGTGCCAGCTACGTCAAAAGGCAACCAGTTTGCAGAAGGCATGAGCATACTTACCTATATGCGGTATGAGGAAGTAAAAGAATGGGAGGATACTTTTAACACGGTATCATCTGTAAACAGCAGGGGCGAAAGCTATGAGGCATTTAAGATTCGTAAAGCAGAAAGGCTGCTGGATGAGGTGGAGAAAAAATTTGCAGGCATCCGCCAGTGCATTCTTTCTTACTATTGCGCTACGCCGCTTTCATTCAGGGACTATATTGGCAATGACGATGGGTCTATGTACGGCATCATGAAAGATTACAAAGATCCCCTGAAAACATTTATTCCGCCGCAGACCAAGCTTAACAACCTGTTTTTTACCGGGCAAAACCTGAACCTCCACGGCATTTTAGGCTGCACCATCAGCGGTATTATGACCTGTACGGCGGTAATGGGAAACGACAGTATCATTGAAAAAATTAAGCATGCTTAAAAAGAAAGGCAGATTTGGCAGAAGGTTATTGTACGTGTTCCTGGTCATTGCAGGGCTGCTCTTGCTGGGCTTTGTCTGGCTGGCCATTATTGCGCGCGTAGAGCCGCCGCACCCGGCAGATACCAGCAGCCTGCAACTGCAAAGAACCGAGCCTTCTGCCGGTTTGTACACTATTAAGAATAACTGGTTCAGGAAAAGCAAAAGCGGACTGTATGAGTTGTATGTAGAAGGCAGCCCTTTTGAGCGCGGCGTCATCAACGGAAAATTAACGGAAGAACTGGTACAAAGACAGGAAGACCATTTCAATGAACAGATCACCAAAATGGTGCCCTCCAATTTCTACCGGCATTTCCTGAAATATTTTATAGGATGGTTTAACCGCCACCTCGCCGATAATGTAACAGAAGAATACAAGGAGGAAATCTATGGCGTGTCATACGCTGCATCTTCCCGGTACGATTATATTGGCACCAATTACCAGCGCATCCTCAATTACCACGCAGCACATGATATTGGCCATGCCCTGCAAACCATGGCGCTGGTGGGCTGTACTTCTTTCGGCACCTGGGGGGCAGCCTCAGACAGCAATATGATCATCGGCCGCAATTTTGATTTTTATGTAGGCGATAAGTTTGCGGAAGATAAAATTGTAGCCTTCTTTCACCCCTCGGCGGGTCATCGTTACATGACGGTCACCTGGGGCGGTTTTGTAGGCGCGGTTTCTGGTATGAACGACCAGGGCCTTACCGTTACCATTAACGCAGACAAGACCAGCCTGCCTTCAGCATCTGCCACACCCGTATCGCTGGTGGCAAGAGAAATTCTGCAATATGCAGGCACTACCGCCGAAGCCATTGCCATTGCCAGGAAGCGCACCATGTTTGTCTCTGAATCTTTTCTTATTGGTTCTGCCAGGGATAATAAGGCCATTGTGATAGAAAAGACACCAGACACACTTGATATTTATGATCCGCAAAAAAGATTTATCGTTTGTGCCAATCATTTCCAGGGTAAGGAACTTGCCGGCAGTGCACCCAACCTTCAGCAACTGCGCGAGAGTGCTTCTGACTATCGCTATAAAAGAGTCATGGAACTGATTGATACCAACGGCACCAACACCCTACAGAAGACGGTGGCGGTATTGAGAGACAGGCGCGGCCTGCACAATGCAGATATTGGTATGGGCAATGAAAAAGCCATTAACCAGCTTATCGCCCATCACTCCATTGTATTTGAACCCAAGAAATTACTGGTATGGGTCTCCGCTTCTCCCTGGCAACTGGGCGAGTATGTGGCCTATGACCTTAACAAGGTTTTTGCGCTCAGCGGCATGAAAGAAAACCGTGAAATAGCAGACAGCGCGTTAACCCTGCCCGCAGACAGTTTTTTGCAAACCCAGGGATACAAAGATTTCACCCGCTTCAGGCAGTTTAAACAAAGGCTGGCAGATGGTGGCCAGGTAGACCCGGACAGCCTGGTAAACAGCAACCCTTCCTATTATCATGCATGGGTACTGGCAGGCGATTACCTGTACAAACAGAAAAAGTTTGCAGCCGCCCTGCCCTATTACCAAACAGCATTAACAAAGGTGATTGCTACCAAGGCTGAAGAAGACCATATTCGGAAACGGATAGCCGACTGCAGCAAAAAAATAAAAAGCTGATAATGGTAACAGGTGTTGGAATAGATCTGGTAGAGGTAACGCGTATTGAAGAGAAGATCAATCGCGCCCAGGGTTTCCGTGAACTGGTCTTTTCTGGCAATGAAATAAAATATTGCGAGGCGGCCACGCATAAATTTGAGCATTATGCCGCACGCTTTGCCGCCAAGGAAGCATTCTTTAAAGCGCTGGGTACGGGTTGGGCCAACGGCACCGCGTTTAATGAAATTGAAGTGGTCAACCAGTCCAACGGCAAGCCACACCTTTTATTGAGCGGCACAACGGCGCAGACCCTTCATCACCTGCACAATGCCCGCATTGATGTATCTCTTTCTCATACCAGTTCTATGGCAACCGCCATTGTAGTGATACAGCAAGGCTAACGTCTTTGCAAAGTTTACGCTCCGCGTTCATAATTTACTACACAGCTTTATCTTTACCCCCAGCCATTCAGTGCCAATGACGTATTCAACACAAACAGCCTTTCTTTCAAAAGAAGCTATTAAAGCCGT
>DATJGC010000371.1:0-11948 GCA_035495345.1 Chitinophagaceae bacterium
TGGCAAAATAGCCAGGCTGGAAGAATAGACTGCTGTATAAGAAGGCTTCACCATCACCATACTAACTGTCAGCCATAAGCGCAGATTTCTGTAGTCATTTGCCAGCCTGCCCAGAGCATACGCCTATAAAGTAAGGCACTATTTGCATTCATTATTGCGGGAAATAAAGGCGCCAGCGGATAAGATCCATGTGGGAGTTTCCACCTAAAAGAAAAAAATAAACGCGTTGTTCAGGAGGGATATAGAAGAAAAATGCCGGTCACAGTTTCCTCTGACCAGCACCCGTCTTGCTATATTAACAAGTATAACAACCTTACAAGAATACAAAGGTATGATCGTGATCAATTCAACCCAATAGTAAATTAACGAACGCCGAACAAGTAAGTTTTCTATGCCAAGCCGCAGGAACGCCTGCGTGGTTACGCAGCGAAAAAATCAGGAGATCACTGTGTTCAATACATGATAACGCTTAACAAACCGGCAGGTTTATTTAGTTGCTCAGGCTTCTGAAATCTACCGGCACCAGTTTACTTACCCCCGGCTCCTGCATGGTAACCCCATAGATAACGTCTACGGCACCCATGGTTTGCTTATTATGCGTTACAATGATGAACTGGCTTTCTTCGCTAAAGCGGCGAATCATATTCGTGAACTTGCCCACATTGGCATCATCCAGTGGCGCATCTACTTCATCCAGGATACAAAACGGGGCGGGTTTAATAAGGTAAATGGCAAACAGTAACGCTGTAGCGGTGAGTGTTTTCTCTCCCCCACTTAACTGGCTGATGGATGAAGGCCGTTTACCCTTTGGTTTAGCTACAATATCAATTCCGGTTTCTGCCAGGTTCTCGGGGTTTTCCAATACCATATCTGCTGTATCATCTTCTGTAAACAGTGCCTTAAACACTTTCTGGAAATTCTCCCGCACTTTATTGAAAGTATCCAGGAAGGCCTGGTTGGCGGTGGCTTCCACCTCCTGTATGGTTTGTAAGAGGCTGTCCTTTGCCGTTACCAAATCGTTTTTCTGCTCAAGAATAAAATCGTACCGCTTTTTCATTTCGGTAAATGCTTCAATAGCCGTGGGGTTTACCTCTCCCAGGTTTTCCAGCCGCTTCTTCATTCTGTCACTCTTTTCCTGCAGCTCCTGCACCGGTGTTTCTGTGTTGCGCGGCTGATCAATGATATCATCCAGGTTTATCCTGAACTCTACCTGCAGGCGTTCTTTCATACCTGCCAGCTGCAATTTCAATTCATTGAGACTGTCTTTTATTTCGCCCAGCAGATGTTCTGCCTGCTCTTTTTCTTTTACGGTATGGCGGAGCTCACTTTCCTTCTCGTTCAGTTTGTTGCGCATATTGTAATACGCCTGGTCTGCTTCATTCAGGCTTATTTCCGCAGCCTGCTTTTTATGCAGCAGGTCTATATGAGCCTGCTCCGCCGCGGCCAGTGCCTCGCTGCTATCGCTGATGCTTTCCTGTGTTTGTTTTAATTGCGATGCATTGCTTTCAATTTGTGCGCGCAGGTCTTCTAACTGGTTGCTTTTAAATTCCAGCTCCTGTTTTAATGCATTGATCTTACTGTGCTGTCTCGTTACCTGCAGGTTGAAATCATTATAGCCCGCCATCACTTCATTGTACCCCTGCTCTACCACTTTGTATTCGTCTTCGCTCGATTTCAATTTATCGCGCAGGTCGTTCAGCGTTGCCACCAGCTGCATCCATTCACTGCGCACCGTTTCTACCCCGCCCGATGTTTGTTGCAATGTTTGCTGCAATTCTTCTACCCGTTGTTGTGAGCTGCCCTGTAGCGCATGCAGGTTTTCTACCTTGTTTTCTAAAGAGAATACCAGGTTGGTAAGCTGGCTGATATCTGCCTGTGCCTGTTTAATAGCGGATTCTTTTAACTGCTCGTTAAAGCTGATCACTTCATTATGTCGGGCCTGTATGGTTGCTTTAAGATCATTTACCACTATTTCCTGGGCCGCAATTTGTTCTGCCAGCTTTTCAAGGTTTTTGGCGCGACCGATCTTTTTTCCTTCAAACAAACCAACGCTTCCGCCGGTGAGTGAATACTTTCCTTTTACGTATTTACCATGCTTCTCCAGCACTACAGAGCCGTTGCTGTTGTTCAGCGCTTCTTCGCTTTCGGCAATAAACACATTGCCCAGTAAATAACTGGCAAGACTGCGGTATTTTTCATCTACTTCTATAACATCCATGGCGCGGATGGTTTCCGGGATGCCATGGCTGCTGCCAAATGCCTGGTCTTCACTGTTTAGTTTATCCAGCAGGAAGAAGTTGGCCTTTCCTTTTTTGTTATCATCCAGCAGGTGCACGGCCTGTAAACCTTCGGCCAAATTATTTACCACGTAATAGTTCAGGTAAGGCTCCAGCACATTTTCTACAGCTGCACGGTATTCTTCCTTTACATAGATGATATCTGATAAAATGGGGGCAGTATGGTTCCAGTGTGTGTTGTTGTGCAAGAATTTCACACTCTCCGGGTAACCCTCCATAGAATCGATCAGGCTTTTCAGCAGGTCGTACTCATTACGGCGGCTATCCAGTTTACGGTTCTCATCTGCCAGTTGCTGCCGCAACACTTCCAGTTCACTTTGTGTTTGCAGTATCTGTTCGCGCGTACGATCCTGGTGTTCCTGTAATTGCAGCAGGTCTCTCCTGCGGGTTTCCAGCTCTTCCTCTTTCTGAGCACGTTCTTCTTCCAGCTGCTTCAGCTGGCTGCTGCGTACCTCGCGCTCTTCTTCTATCTGCTCAATGGCCCTTTGCAGGTTCTGGATGGAAGTATCTGCTACGGCCACTTTCTTTTCTGCTTCAAACTGGTTGCGTTGTATGCTCAGGTTCTCACTGCGGAGGCTGTCTACATGCGTGCGCTTTTCATCAAACACTTTCCGTTTTTCTTCCACGCTGTCTTTCAGCGAAGCGAGCTTTTGCTGCAGACCTTCAAGCTTTGCCAGTTCTTCTGTGCCCTGTTGTTCTGTAAACAGGATGCTTTCTTCCAGGCCTTTTAATTGTCCTTCGCTTTTGGCGAGGAAGGTTTCCAGGCTGCCGGATTTTTCCTGCAGGAAATTGAGCCGCTGGCTGGCGAGGTTTTTCTCGTTTTCCTTTGTACGCAGCACCTGCAGCAGCTCATTAAAATCATGCTGCATCAGCTGCAGCGCACGTTCCTTTTCAATAAAGTCTACCCGTTCCTGCTCAAGGGCGGCTTCTGCGGTGGCAATGGCCGCTTCCAGCGCTATCTTCTTGTTGGTTTCTGTATCAGATTGTTCATGGAGTGTTCTGTAGGTGCTGTTAAAACCTTCCAGTGATGCCTTGGCCAGTTCAATGCTATGCTCGCGGTACTCCTTCTTTATTTCATGGTATTTCTCTGCTTTTTTTGCCTGGTTTTCCAGGCTCTTCAGCTGGTTATTGATTTCAAACAGGAGGTCTTCAATGCGGGCGATATCCTGCTCAGTAGCATCCAGCTTTAGCTTTGCCTCGCGCTTACGCGTTTTATAAATAGTGATGCCTGCAGCCTGCTCCAGCATGCGGCGGCGGCTGTTTTCTTTGTCTTTGATAATTTCATCTACCATGCCCAGCTCTATAATGGCATAGCTGTCTGTGCTCACACCCGTATCCATAAACAGGTTCTGGATATCTTTCAGGCGGCACTGTACATCATTAAGGCGGTACTCGCTCTCACCGCTTTTATAAAATTTTCGGGTAACCGTTACCGTATTAAACTCGGTAGGCAACAGGTTGCGGGTGTTTTCGAAGGTGAGGCTCACCTCGGCCAGGCCGGAGGCGCTCCTGGTTTTGGAACCATTGAATACCAGGCTATCCAGGTTTTCGCTGCGGAGATGACTGATCTTCTGTTCTCCAATTACCCAGCGGATACTGTCAATAATATTACTTTTACCGCAGCCATTGGGGCCAATAACGCCGGTAATGCCTTCATCAAAATTGAGTACGGTCTTGTCGGCAAAGCTTTTAAATCCCTTTATTTCTAAACTCTTTAATCTCACAGTGCAATGTTTTAAGAAGAACGGGCAAATATATTTTTTTGCCGCTAACAAAAAATCCGGTTTGGAGTATGGTAGGTTATAATTATTCACCGGTTATACACAAACATCAAACCGGGCATTAGTTATCAACAGTTTGTGCGCAAATAGCTTCTTTTTTGCTTGCAAATACCAGTGAGCATGTTATACCACCAGGTAAGCTGCATTGCATACGCCCCTGCACCCGGTAGTTTTTTTACAGGCATGTGGCGCATTAATACAAGATTACCACAACTTTGCTATGATGAGGTACTACCGGCGCAAGCCGGCTTTAATAGCCCCGCTAACAAAAACCAATGATCAACAGCGCAGACCTGCATATTGAGGAAGAAGTGCTTCCCTTGTTTGATGCCACCTTCAATTATCATTCTGGCCAGGCAGTGCGTACCATGCTGTCTGTTACGCTACCCTCAGTGGCGGCCATTACAGAAAGGCAGAATATCTTAAAAGGTTTTATTGCGCACCGCGCTTTGCTAAAAGATTATTCATTCTCCCGGTTTAACCTGGCAGAGATCTATGATTTCCTCGAAGGCTTTGCCGCCGGCACACCCACCGCCAAAAACCTCCGCTGGAAGCTTACCTTTTCTGAAAAAGAGAGACAGCAAAAACGCGGAAGGCTGATATTGCTGGTGCGACTATTCTATAAAATTCATACCAGTTACACCGCCCAATTGGATAAGTCGTTGTTTCCGGCAGCCTATGCGGCCGATATTGCAGCGTTGAATGATTTCTTTGCAGACTTTAACCTGGAGCGTTATGAAACCGCCTTCAAAAAAAACAAGTTCAGGATTACGCATATCATAGAGCTACTTGATATCATTGCCAAAAAGGTCACCAACGGGCAACTCGCTGCTTTCTGGAACCGCTGGTTTTTATTTGAGGCCTACCTTTCTGTCAGCAACGCCATCATCAAGAATAATTTTGTATTCCCTGTGTTTGATGAAGACAGCTTTGCGCTGGAAGGCATTTATCACCCCTTCTTAAAAAATCCTGTCAGGAATGATCTCAAGGCCAGCAACAATGTTATTTTGCTCACCGGCCCTAATATGTCTGGCAAGTCTACTTTGTTAAAAGCCGTAAGTCTTTGTGTATACCTGGGCCATGCGGGTATTGGGGTGCCGGCCGCAAAAGCTACCATGCCTTTTTTCCAGAGCATTTCGGTAGCCATCAACCTTACAGACAGCATTGTAAGCGGTTACAGCCATTTTATGTCTGAAGTGGTAACGTTAAAAAACGTATTATTGTCGGCCAACCGGCAGGAACGTTGCTTTGCCGTTTTTGACGAGCTCTTCAGGGGCACTAATATTGAAGACGCCCTGGAGATCAGCACTTCTACCATCCAGGGCCTGGCCCGTTTTCCGCGTTCCTTATTTTTTATTTCCACCCACCTGCAGCAACTGAGGGAGCTGCCCGTGGTACAATCAAACAAAGTAACCACCCTGTATATCGACTGTATGCTAAAAGATGACTTGCCCGTTTTCACCTACCAGCTAAAAGAGGGATGGTCTAATATGAAGGTGGGCCGCATCCTTTTTGAAAAAGAGGGGCTCAACCAGTTACTCTTACCGGCAGCAAAATAATCCATTAAAAGCAGGGGTTCATTAACTAACGTCTATGAATACCCGCTTTCCTGCTTAGCCTATTTTCTCCGTTTTCCGGCGCATCGGTGGCCTTTGCAGGTAAGTAAGGCTGCGCCAGAGCCATTCAAATGGTCCAAAAAGAAAGTGGCGCATCCACCAATGACTAAGAACGAGCTGGAACAGCCAGATGCCCAACACCACATAGTATACCTGGTAGCGCTGCAGGCGGGCATACCATCCAAAGCCGTAAAAAATAATGGCGGTAATAATAGATTGTGACAGGTAATTGGTAAAGGCCATTTGTCCTACCGGTGCAAACAAGTGTAATACTTTTTTCATCGGCAGCCATTTGTACAGGAGTATCAACAGGCTGAGATAGCCGGTGGTCTGACAAATCCTTCTTATATCATAATAGCTAAAGGGCCAACGCTGTACAAACTGGTAATTACTAAACCTCAGATGGTATTGGGTACGTAAAAGAAAATAGTTTAACAGCAGTCCTGCAGCAATGCCTGTAATTGCCGTTATCACATACACAGACACGGGTTTTTCGCCCAGTAAAAAGCCTGATTTGTACAAGGCCATACCAAGAAAAAACAGGGCCAGCATATCCCACCAGCTATTGTAAAAACCATAGCTCTGTATAACCATGTTTATGTCTTTGAAGTAACGGAAAATGGCCAGGTAATTCTTGCCTTTTACTTTTTTTGCTTCCTCGCGTGCGCTCTTGGCAATACCGGCGGTATCATTCTTTTCTTTAAAAGTGGTGAACTTTGCAAGGTCATCTTTTTGTTCATCCGTCAGTTTCTGTTTTGTAGTGTCAATGGCTGCCACGGCAAGTCCTTTCCTGACGGTTTTTTTATTTTCATACAGGTCGCTGTTCTCACGGTAAGTAGAAAGCAGTAGCAAAAAGAACACCAGCCACAATAAATGGGCGGGCCGCAGGTTGCGAAAAGGAAAGAGCAGCAAACCGCAAAGCGCATAGGGATACAATATATCACCCGGCCATAAAAAGACAAAGGCATTGAGCAGGCCAAAGGCCAGCAACCAGAGCATGCGCCGGTAGAAAATATCCGCGGGTTCCAGTCCCGGCTTCTCTTTCACTAACCTTGTAAGCAGCAAGATGGTGCCTGCACCAAACAAGATGGAAAACAGTCCGCGCATGGTGCCTTCAAACAGAAGACATTCTGCCACCCATGCATAAAAATTGGGCCCCGTAATAGGTTGAGACAGGTACATTTTCTCATAGAACTGGTGTGGCTGGCTCTGCGCCATACTGTTCATCAGCAAGATGCCCAGCAATGCGAGGCCGCGTACGCTGTCGAGGAATAGAATGCGTTCTTTCTTTTGTAAAGGAGCGGAGGGGGCATGGTAGCTGCCCGCAGCATCCGTGGGGATTGCAGTCATGTGTATAGGTTTAGGGAAATAATACACTACTATATCATCCACTTACCAGCTACCAACCGCTTCATTGAGGGAGTATTGCAGACCCGCAAAGGCCTGCAGGAAATAAAAATAACACTTTACACAGGGATAACGCAAAAGCATTTACATAAAATCATCCGCCTCCCGGTAGGCTTTAATGAGAGCCATCTCACCTTCTTTGCCTTGTTTTACGTTGCCATGCTCCATGCCCATTACGCCCTTGTAACCCTTGCTATGAATATGCTTGAAGATATTTTTGTAGTTCATCTCGCCGGTGCCGGGTTCATTGCGACCGGGGTTATCGCCTATTTGCAGGTACCCGATTTCATCCCACACTTTTGTAAGGTTATTGATGATATCACCCTCATTGCGTTGCATGTGGTACATATCGAAAAGGAATTTGCAGGCGGGGCTGTTCACTGCCTTGCAAATCATAAAGGTTTGATCTGTGTGCCGCAGAAAAAGATCTGGGTTATCGCTCAATGCTTCCAGTACCATTACCAATCCGGCAGGCGCCAGTATATCCGAGGCAATACGCAGGGCATTAATGATATTGGCGGTTTGTATTTCATGGGGCAGGCTTCGCTCATAGTTACCAGGCACCACGGTAAGGTATTTGGCATTGCAGCGCTTGGCTACTTCAACGGCTTCCTTACAATCTTTTACCATCAGGTCTATCCATTCCTGTTTTCCGGTGGACAGGGTGGTCTTCCAGTGCCAGTTTTGAGAGGTAATCACAAACACGCCCATAGACATACCCAGTTTAGCCAGCGTATCACCAATCTTTTTTTGCATCTCTACAGGTCGCGCCATCATGCCATTGTCTTCAATACCGCGGAAGCCCATGCTGTAGCCAAACTTTATCTGTTCAATAAAATCACTGCCTGCAGAATTTTTAAAAGTGCCATCATGAAAACCATAGTTGAGATGAAACGGTTTTTCATCGGCCGGTGCACTCCAGCTGCTTTCTTTGGCCATTGCGGTAGTACCGGTAAATAGCGCGCTGCCGGCCAGCAATGATTGCTGCATAAATTTTCTGCGTTGCATAGCTTCGTTGGTTTATGCACTAAATTTACCGGAATTCACTTATAAATTACAAAATATTGTTTCGGTTGCTGTTAGTCTTCTCTGCTGCGCTATTGTTTACACCTGTGCTCACTGCACAACTGCAGCGGTTTACCATCACAAAAGAAAAAATGGCTGCACCCTGCACGCTGATCCTCTATGCAAAGGATAGCAACAGCGCAGACAAGGCGTTTACAAAAGCCTTTGCACTGGTAGATTCACTGGCCGCCATCTTTACAGATTATACAGACAGCAGCGAGCTGAACCGCCTCTCTGCTAATGCGGGCAGCAATGCCGCCTTCCACTGCTCCCCCGCCCTTTTTGATATACTGCGGCAGGCAAAAGAAGCACATGCCATCAGCAATGGTGCCTTTGATATTACCCTTGGTGCATTAACAAGGTACTGGCGCAGGGCCAGGAAGGAAAAACAGTTTCCGCCGGCAGATACTATCAGCGCACTGTTAAGTAAGACCGGCAGCCAATACCTGCTGCTGGATACGCTGGAACACACAGCGCTGCTTGTATTGCCAGGCATGCGGCTTGATCTTGGCGGCATTGCACAGGGTTATATAGCCCAACAGGTGATGCAACTGCTGCCTTCCATGGGCATCAACCATGCGTTGATGGATGTTAGCGGTGACATTGCCTGTATTGGCCGGCCTCCGGGCCAGCGCGGATGGACAATTGCCATTAACCTTCCCCGCAGCGAGCATGCCTTACTGGCCAAACCCCTACTAATTAGTGATAGGGCGGTTACTACCTCGGGCGATCTCTACCAGTACATGGAGCATAACGGTAAAAGATACTCGCATATCATTGACCCGCGCACGGGCTATGGCATTACCACCCAAAAAAATGTTACGGTGATAGCGGCAGATGCTACCCTGGCAGATTGGCTTACAAAGGCCTGCAGCCTGCTGCCCTTGCAGAAAGCATTGCAGCTGGCCGCCCGCTTGCGCGCTGAACTACTTATTACAAGTATTGAAAATGGTAAACCCGTGCTGCATGCTTCCAAAGGATTTGCCCGCTACTTTAAAAAATAGCGGCTTACTGCCTAGGCCGCTGCTTACCATAGATATTTCATTCTTTCAACGCATGCGGGTATATTATTAATTACTATCTTGAATTTTAAATAGCATGGTTGTGAAAAGACTTTTCTTTCTATCACTGGTGGCATTATCAATACACGCCGCCGCGCAACAATCCGCTGAACCCTTTGCGCCTTATGAGCAAACAGTGCCGGGTGCTACGTTGCGGTTTACAATGGTTCCCATAAAAGAAGGTAGTTTCCTGATGGGCAGCAAGGCTGATGAACCCGGCAGGAACAAAGATGAAGGTCCGCAAAAAAAGGTTCGTATAGACGCTTTCTGGATGGCAGCCTTTGAAGTAAGCAGGGATGCCTTTGATGTTTTCTATAAAGATGAAGCCACGCCGCAAAACTCTGCAGTAGATGCGGTGACCAGGCCCAGCCAGCAGTATATAGACTTTAGCCTGGGCATGGGTAAGGAAGGCGGTTACCCGGTCAACAGCATGTCTCAGTATGCTGCGCTTATGTATTGCCGTTGGTTGTACAGTAAAACGGGGATTTTTTACCGCCTGCCTTCTGAAGCGGAGTGGGAATATGCTTGTCGCGCCGGCAGCAATACCCGTTATTTTTTTGGCGATGACAGCAGCCAGTTAGACAAGTACGCCTGGTATGCCGCCAACAGCGGTGATAAGTTTCAGAAATCTGGCCAGAAACTGCCCAATGCCTGGGGATTGTATGACATGCTGGGCAATGTAAGCGAGTGGACACTGGATCATTACGACCCTCAATCTTTAGAAAAATTAAAGGATGATATTGCCAACCCGTTTGCTGCGGTTGTGGTTGCCCGTTACCCCAAGGTGCTGAAAGGCGGTAACTATGCAGATGGCGCCCAACAGTTGCGTGTGGCGGCCAGGCTACCCTCAGACCCCATCTGGAACCGTCGTGATCCGCAGATACCAAGAAGCAAATGGTGGATTACAGACGCGCCCTGGATTGGCTTCAGGGTAATCAGGCCAAAGCAACAGCCTACCCGTGAAGAGGCTGATGCGTTTTACAAAAAATACCTTGGTCAGTAATCACTGCAAAATACAGCCGGCACTACCTCATTACTGCCCTGGCGCATATTCACTTATTTTTAATACATTTAGTAGCTCAAACTACTCACTCACCACTTAATATAATGTTACCATGAACAACGATGCTTCTAAGAAAAATGCTTCCCGCAGGGAATTTGTAAAACAAACCGGGTTGCTGGCAGGCGGACTTGCAGCGGCACCTTTTTTATCAAGGGCCAATTATTTTTCCGGTGCAGATGATACCATAAAAATTGCGCTGGTAGGCTGCGGTGGCCGTGGCACCGGTGCCGCAACACAGGCCCTCTCTACTACCCAGAATGTAAAACTGGTGGCCATGTGCGATGCCTTTAGAGATAACCTCGACAACTGTTATAAAAGCCTCACTGCAGACGATGCAGAAACCGGTAAGCCATCTGCTATTAAAGGTCGTGTTGATGTACCCGAAAGCAGGAAGTTCACCGGGTTTGATGGTTACAAAAAAGCCATTGCCCTGGCAGACGTGGTGATACTGGCCACACCGCCCGGTTTCAGGCCCATGCATTTTGAAGAAGCCGTTAACCAGAACAAACACATCTTTATGGAAAAGCCGGTGGCTACAGACCCCGCCGGTATTCAAAAAGTATTGGCCAGTGCAGCCATTGCCAAACAAAAAAAATTAAACGTGGTAGTAGGCTTGCAGCGCCACTACCAGAACGTATACCGCGAGTTGTACAAGCGCAAAGAAATGATCGGTGATATTACATCGGCACAGGCCTGGTGGAACAACGACGGTGTTTGGGTGCGCCCACGTAAAGAAGGTCAAACTGAAATGGAATACCAGATGCGCAACTGGTACTATTTTGTATGGCTCTGCGGCGATCATATTACCGAACAGCATATCCATAACCTGGATGTCATTAACTGGTTTAAAGGTAGCTACCCCGTAAAGGCCCAGGGGATGGGCGGACGCCAGGTAAGAAAGGGCAAAGAGAACGGTGAAATTTTCGACCACCACTACGTAGAATTTCAATACGCAGATGGCAGCATATTAAACAGCCAGTGCCGTCATATACCTGGCACCATGAGCAAAGTAGACGAGTATTTTGTAGGTACCAAGGGCAAGATTTTCTGCAATGCCGGCAAGATAACCGATGTACAGGGCAACAGCCTTTACCAATACCCCTTCAATCCAAAGGGAGAACCCAACCCCTACCAGGTAGAACATGATGAACTGTTTGCAGCCATCGCCAAAGGCGAATACAAATTTGCCGATGCTGAAAACGGTGCAAAGAGTACCATGACTTCCATTCTAGGCAGAATGGCCACTTACAGCGGCCAAATAGTGGAATGGGATAAGGCGATCAACTCGGGCATCGACCTTCACCCCAAGACCTACGATTGGGCAGCAGCCACACCGGTGGTACCCAATGCAGATGGCTACTACCCTGTTGCTATTCCGGGCGTGACGAAGTATGTATAAAGTTCTAAGTTCTTAGTTCCCAGTTCGTTTGCTTGGAGGCGAAGTCAAAATTCAAAAGTCAAAATTCAAAAGGCTTTTGCTTGGACGGTTGCACGCGGCGATACGGCGGGGCAGCGACCGCAGCAATGCAATTCGGACTTCATAGTTCCGGGTTCAGGGTTCTTTTGCTTGAAGGCGAAGTCAAAAGTCAAAATTCAAAAGGCTTTTGCTTGGACGGTTTCACTCGGCGATACGGCGAGGCATCGGATGGCGAAGCAAA
>DATJGC010000372.1:0-5079 GCA_035495345.1 Chitinophagaceae bacterium
CACGCGCATCCTTCCTATTTTAAAAATATGATGCAAATGGGTGCACGCGGCTATGTTACCAAGAATTCTTCCAAAGAAGAAATTGTAAAAGCCATCAACGAAGTGCATGCAGGTAACAAATATGTTTGTGCAGAAATAAAAAATGCCATCTCCGGCCAGCTGCTGGAAGGCGATGATTCCAAACCCCACCTGGGCGTACTCACAGGCAGGGAATTGGAAATCATCAACTATATTAAAGAAGGACTTTCCTCAAAGGAAATTGCGGGCAAATTTTTTATCGCGCTGAAAACAGTTGAAGTTCACCGCCATAATATCCTGAAGAAACTAAAGTTGAAAAACTCTACCAGCCTCGTAAATTTTGTACACCAAAACGGCGGATAACTAAACTTTAATACTCTTTTAAACTCTTATATACTCACAGACTCTTTAACCTCTTATACTCTTTCATACTCTTAGACCCCTTAATCTCTTTAACCTCTTATACTCTTTATACTCTTAGTTTATTTATACTCTTAGCTTCCCTTCAATAGAGTCGTCTAACGTCTTGCCCACAATAGCACCCCATAGCATTTTAATGCCGGCCACTGCATTGCCATGCTTATTGTCCCAATAATATCCTTCTGATGGTTCAAAACGGATCACAGAAATGCGCGGATCATCTACTCCCCCGGTAAACCAGGTTTTCAGGATTGGTTGCCACAATTCTTTTATAATTGCGCGGTCTTCAGATATGCTTGCATGCCCGTTCAGGTATAGGAAATCAGAATGCGCAGAACCCTGGAAGAACAACCGAACCTCATCATCCATTTCTATTTCTTCGTTTTTATGACTGTCGTTGGCACTCAGAAACCATAAGGTACCATCTTCATCTGCACGCTGTATGCTCATGGGGCGTACGCCCATCGACTGACCGGTAGATTCATTCGTACAAAAGAAACATGATTTAGCTTCTTTTACCATTTCAACAATCCGTTCGGCCGCTGCGCTATTGCTCAGGTTTTCGTGATTTTGTTCCTGTTGATTTTTGTTGATGCTATCCATAATTATAAGTTTTGCTTACTGCAAAAAGTACAATCAACATGCCATAGGGCCATTGTATTGATACGACTGTCAACGAAGATCCTGTTTAATAAAAACAGGAAAGTGGAGTTTATTATTTCATCAATTGCATACGCCGGCTGTAGATTATAATGGGCATAGGGTAAATCTGCATCCTGCCTGGGATATTGGAGATCTTGACTGTAAGCTGACGGGGTACGAAAATGCCCGGAGGTGGTGGCAAATAGAAGCCGGAAATCCCAATATCCTGCCTGCCAGCAAAACCAGGCGGCAAACTGCACTTGAAGTCTAACAAAGATGGCTTTTAAATAATGTATTAAACCACGGTTAAACATTGATCTGTTTACTACGCAGTAATTCTGCTGGTTATCGAACATTTTAAACTATTCGTCTAAAATTTTTTGAACAGCGTCCGTAGTCTGCTATATTTACACCGGTTTTTCATAGGATATTGGATTTTAAACGGGGCAGGATTTCTATCCAGCCCTTTTTTTATGCCTTGTTCTCAACGCTTGTTGCTGCCTGCTGCTCACCTTTATGCTGCAACAAGTCTTCTACCACGCGCTTGGCGGCTTCTTCGCAAAAATCAAGGCCTGAATAATCAGGATTATAACCGCCTATAAACGGCACTGCCATTATATGAATGCGTGGATTGCTTTTATCGTATTCACTCACTACCCTAAAGCTGTCTGTAATAGCAATGCCCGGCACCTGCAGGTAATACTTTTTGTCTGCACCCTGCTCTACTACCTGCCCGCCGTTTTGCATTACTTGTTTTGCTTCCTTTGCAGACCTGAACGGAAGCGTTGCTTGCTGAACAGCTGCCGCATTCAGCAATCCTTTAAACGGAAACTGATCTACTGATAGCCTCGGCTGACCGGTACAATCAATATACGTCTCATATTTCTGCTGCTGCTCCTGCCCGTCCTCATCAATGTATTTGTACAGCTTTTCTCCCTTATCATTTACTTCCAACCCGCTTTCAGGTGTAACGGGAATTATTTTTAATCGTCCTGCATTGTGTAATGCAATCAATTCTTCACAAGAACTCTGCGGCACAAAGGCAATAACAATAGATATAAGGGGCATCAGCACCTTTGTTAGTCGTAACATATCTTCCGCAGAAAGATGTTTGGCAGGATAGTTCATGGCAAAGCTGAGCCCTGCCAGCAATTCTTTCCAGTGTACAGATTCTTTTTTGCGAATGGATTGCCTTGCCTCTTCATATTCCAGTTGAAAGAGTAAAAATGGATCCATACGCTCACGCATACCCATCAGCTCCTGCGTAAACTGTTCAATGGTCATGTCTTTCACATGCGCATAAAAAGCGGGATCTTTTTTGCGAAGCAATGCCTTAAAATCTTTATCGAAAATATAGTCCAGTGATAAGAACCCGTTGTTACGCGCCATATGTGCGTTGATCTCTTCATCGGTGAGCATACCGTCTTCTACCAGCCTTGGGTCTTCCAGGTGAAAACGGATGCCTGGCAGCAAACCGTTTATAGAATACATTACCAGTGTAAATTCTTTTGCAGTTGCATCGGGCAGGTAACGCAACTGTCCATCACCTGTCTTCTCAAATTTACCGTGTGCCCGTGCCAGTGTACGCAGCGCGTCAATAGCGGTCAGCGAACTTCCTTTAATAGCAATCGGGTGGTTAAAACGCTGACGCAATTTTGCAGGGGGGTAGGGAGAATCATAATAGCCGGGCAGCTTGCCCTCATTTTTTTTCGGCCAGGCATGACCGGTACAAATAACAACTTCATCCACCTCCATCCATTCATCGGGGCTGATGCTTAGGCGAAGTGTATCCTGCATGGGCTGATCAATAATGTCGGCTACCCTGCAGCCCTTGTGAACAACTGTGTTGATACCCAGTTTCTTTCCTTTTTTTAGTATGGCCTCAAATTGATCTTCAAGGTATTGCCCAAACAAAAGGCGCGGCAGCACTTTGTAGGCAGTAAAATGATCACGGTCTATCTTAAAGGGGGCAAGGGTAGATTCCGGAACAGACTCCAGCCATTCTACCACCGAGGTTTCCAGCGCAGGAATCTCATTACCTGAAATATTGGTGATATGCTCTGGCAACGCGCCGCGGTCGCTGTACGGCATGCCCGCACCCAGCCGCTGACCGGCCTCAAAAATGTGAACACTGTAGGTAGTAAGCCCCAGGTCTACCAGGGTTTTGTACAAAAACATTGCGGCCGGACCGCCGCCAATAATGGCAAGTTTCTTTGAAGGTTCTGTTTCTTTCATACATTCGGTGACAACCGAAATTGCTAAGGCAACTAATAGCAAGCCTGATGTCTTTTTAACTAAATCCCAAAAGTCTACCAAACTGGTTTGTTTAATTTTGACACTCCTAAACCCGAGCAAAATAGCCGCTGCTCTGACTAAATATTCCAGGTGAAGTTCATCTCGTGCAGTCGCCTCCCGGTTGAACTATGAGCTTTTTTTATTTGCATAAAAAGTAATCCCGGCCGATAAAATCGCTTGAACACCTCGTTAAACAAAATCAGTTGTAACACCAAAAAACCGCCGGTTGCTGGGGAAATTTCTCCCCCGCGCTTTCCATGAATCATTCGGCAATAAATGACTATTTTGCGCGGCAATTCAGGCCACATGGGAATAAAGGTGATAATTTACGATGATGATACGGACATACTGTTAGTTACCTCTGTTATACTTCAACGCAAAGGATACGAGGTCATTTGCCGTGAAGATTGCAAGACACTTCAGCAGGACTTGCAAAGTTTTCAACCACAGGTTATTTTAATGGATAATTGGATGCCCGATATGAGCGGCGTGCAGGCCATTCAGCAGATAAAATCTCACGAAGACTTCAAACACATACCCGTCATTTTTTTTAGCGCTAACAGCAACGTTGAAGAATTGGCCAGGGAGGCTGGCGCAGATAGCCTGCTAAAAAAACCTTTCGACATCCTTGCCCTGCAGCAAATGATTGCTGAACTGGTGCCTTAAAGCGTATTCAGGAACGCAGCAATGCCCGCAGCGGGCAATATTTCATCGATGGCTGCCAGTTGTATTGCCTGTGAAGGCATGTACGCTACAACAGCCTCAGCCGGATCCTGTACAATGGTTTTTCCGCCCATGGCTTTTATCTTATTCATCGCCGCGGCGCCATCCGCATTGGCGCCAGACAACAACACCGCAATACAGGCTTCTCCATAGGCCTGCGCTGCACTGGTGAAGCTCACCTCTATGCTGGGGCGGCAATAGAAAACTTTTTCTGAAGCATCCAGTGACAGGCTGCCATCTTCTTCCAGCAATACATGGTAATCAGGCGGTGCCAGGTATATCCAGCCGGGTTGCAGGTATTCCTTTTCATCCACCTCCTTTATTTTTAAGCTGGTACGCGAGGCCAACAGATCGGTGAGCCCGCTGTCTGCTGCATTGCTACGGTGAATGATGAGCAAAACAGGAATTGAAAAATTTTTTTTGAGCGCCGGCAGAATGGTTACCAACGCATCCAGGCTGCCTGATGAACCACCAATGACCACCAGTTTAGTAGGTTGTTTTACCTGCTTTTCCGCCATATTTTTTCTTTATTATCAATTTGTTTGTAGTGCGCCCCGATGGCAGAAAAGCGCAAAGATTCTTTACTGCCCAAGGCGAGAAAACCCAGTGACTCCAGGCTTCTGTCGAACAATTGCAATACCCTGTCTTGCAGGGGCCGGTCGAAATAAATAAGCGTGTTACGACAAACGATCAGCTGAAACTCATTAAACGAAGCATCAGACACCAGGTTATGCGTAGAAAAAATCATTCGCTCGGCAAGCGTGGGATCAAATTTTGCGTTCTGGTACATCGCCGTATAATAAGTAGAGAAATCTTCCTGCCCGCCGCACTGGATATAATTTTCGGAATATTGCTGCATGTAAGCCGCGGGGAAAATGCCCTGCTTTGCTGTCTCCAATACTGCCTGGTTAATATCAGTGGCGTACAAAATTGATTTTTGCAAGAGGCCGGCCTCGCGCAATATAATAGCCATTGAATATA
>DATJGC010000373.1:0-10148 GCA_035495345.1 Chitinophagaceae bacterium
AACGTGGTTGCTTTTGCCGAGGAAGAAAGATCATTTATAGACAGCCTTGAAAGACTGGCACGCCATAAAGAGGCCAATATGATCATCATGGGTATTACCGGTGCTACGCGCCTTGCCCAGATTTTTATTGGCAGCAACACATTGAGCATAGTAAACCGCAACGTTTGCCCGGTGATGATTGTACCCCCAGACGCACAGTTTACCGGCATCAAGAACATTGCATTTACTTCAGACTTTAAAGACGTGGAAAAAACCACCCCTGCCAAAGCACTGAAAGAAGTGCTTGATATATTTAAGCCTTTTATACATGTGGTAAATGTAGACAGTGAGCACTACGTGGAAGTAACGGAAGAGTACAAGGCAGAACGTGCCAAGCTGGAAACCATTCTGGCGGGTTATGAAACTGAATATTATTTTATGCGCCAGTTTGATTTTGTGGAGGCCATCAACCAGTTTGTAGAAGACTACAAAATTGACATGATATTTACCGTGCCTAAAAAGCACAGTTTCCTGGAAGGGCTTTTTAAAAGCAGCTATACAAAGAAACTGGCCTACCATAGCAATGTGCCGCTGGTTGCAATACACGAATAACCCTCTCCCGCTCATAAAGCAACGCACTATCCCCGCAAAGTCTTACCTTTGCGGGGATTTCTATTTATGCGCTTCGCCTTATTTACGACTGTTTTTATCTTCAGCTTTGCCGGGCAAACATTGCCGGCCAATTTTTACATTCCCGATTAACGAACCGGCCCCCGTTTTTCCCCCACGCCAAAAGCTATATTGCTTTTGACCATCTGTTAATTATACTATCATGTCAAAAAATACAGAACAATTACAGGTAAGTTCAGAGATAGGCAGGTTACGCAGGTTACTGGTACACAGCCCAGACAGCGGCCTCGGTAAAGTGGTGCCATCAAAGGCCCAGGACTGGTTATTTGAAGACATTGTACACCTTGATACCATCCGCAAAAAAGAATATGATTTCTACACAAAAGTGCTGCTCTATTTTCTTGACCCCGAGAAGATAAAAGGCAAACTGAAAGAAATTGACGGGCCCCGCTCTAAACGCAGTTTTTATAAACCAGACAATGAGCGTTTCTTTAAATCTGATAAGGTGATTGAACTGCAATGGTTGTTGTCTGACCTGCTGAGCAATGTAGAAATAAAAATGAAGCTCACCGCTTCTGTTTGTGCCATTGAAGGCTGCTCTTATGCCATGCAGCAGGAACTGCAGGAAGTATCGCCCGTGCAACTGGCCAAAACATTTATCAGCGGCACGTTGGGGAGCGACAGGATGATATTTGCGCCCATCCCCAATTTTATTTTTACCCGTGACATTGGCATTGTCATCAACAACTTTGTTTTACTGAATAAACCCGCCAAGAAAGCCCGTACACGCGAGGCCCTGCTGGCTAAGTATATTTTCTTTAACCACCCCCTGTTTAAAGATTACCAGGAGAATGTAATTGAAATACCCGATACCTTTCACCACTTCCTGCTGCCCAAAGAAGGAGATGATCATAAGGTTACCCTGGAAGGTGGCGATGTAATGGTGGTTAGCAAAGATCACCTGCTCATTGGCGTTAGTGAGCGCACCAGTATGGAAGCAGCCCACCAGGCCATTAAATGCCTCTTTGAAAAAAACGTGGTAAAAAAAATAACCATTGTAAAGATTCCCAAGAAGCGTGATTACATGCACATTGATACTGTCTTCACTCAGGTAAAAAGAAATGTGTGGGTGATGCTGGGCAATTTCTCTAAGAAATCTATGAAAATGGAGGACGCAGACCCCATTCAGCGCGCGCTGGAAAGCAAACGCAAAGATGAAAAGCTCACCATTATACAGTTTAAAAAGAAAGACCTGGACAACCCCTCCTACTATGATAACCTGGAAGACCTGCTAACAGACATCAGTGAAAAAGATCTCGACTGCAAAGAAAAGCCGGTATTTATTTATTCAGGCAACAATGAATTTCCTTTTGATGCGCGGGAACAATGGACAGATTCATGCAACCTGCTGGCACTGAAAGAAGGTGTTGTGCTGGGGTACGACCGGAACGACCGTACCGTGGACGCCTTTCGTGAAAACGGGTTCAGCGTCATTCATGTACATGAACTCATTGAAAAACTGGAAGCGGGAGAAATGGAAGCTGGCAAGATAAAAGACACATTGATCCTGATGCCCTCTGCTGAACTTTCGCGGGCAAGGGGCGGTTTTCATTGCATGAGTATGCCCCTGCTGAGAGACGACCTGTAACAGCATTAACGATAGTATTATACCTTTTATATGGACAAACAAACCACTGCGCACCTCTTAATGATACGGCCCGTGGCGTTTACTTTTAATGAAGAAACCGCGGTAAACAATGCGTTTCAGGCGGCGGGCCATGCGGCAGATGCCCAGCAGAAAGCGCTGCAGGAGTTTGATGCCTTTGTAGCACTGCTCAGAAAAAATGGCGTAGACGTAACCGTTATAGAAGACACACCGGAGCCTGCCACCCCGGATTCTATTTTCCCCAATAACTGGATCTCTTTTCATAGTAATGGCAGCATTGTGCTCTACCCCATGTATGCCCGCAACCGGCGCCTGGAAAGAAAGCCAACTGTACTGGCAGCGCTGGAAGCAGAATTTGGTAAACAACGTATCATTGACCTTACCGCCCACGAAGCAGAAAATGTGTTTTTAGAAGGCACCGGCAGCATGGTGCTGGACAGGGAGAACAAGATTGCCTACGCTTGTTTGTCGCCCCGCACAGACTATTTTGTGCTTACAGAATTTTGTGAGCAGATGGGCTACAGCCCGTTGGTATTTGATGCGGTTGACCAGCAGGGCCAGCCTATTTACCATACCAATGTGCTTATGTGTGTGGCCAGCAAATACGTGGTCATTTGCCTGGAGGCCATCCCCGCCCAGCATGAACGGGAGGAGGTGCAACAAAGCATTCGCAACAGTGGCAAAGAGATAGTTGACATCAGCTATGACCAGATGAATCATTTTGCCGGCAATATGCTGCAGGTGAGCAGCAGCAGTGGCGAGCCGCTGCTGGTGATGTCTTCACAGGCCTTCCAATCGCTCTCGGCAGCGCAAAAAGAAAAACTATCCGGCTATAACCGAATCATTCATTCGCCGCTTACCACCATTGAAACCAATGGTGGTGGCAGCGCACGTTGTATGATGGCGGAAATACATTTGCCCGCGCAGGTGCTTTGACCATTAAATAAATGATTGTATGCGTTTTCAAGCCAGTGCTGCCTTTGCCAAGAAAATGGATCTACAGGATCCTTTAAAAAAATTCAGGAAACAATTTCATTTTCCTTCACACAACGGGAAGAAGGCAATTTACTTCTGCGGCAACTCACTTGGTTTGCAGCCGCGCTCAGTGGCCAAGGCCGTTAAGCAGGAGTTGAAAGACTGGAAGAACCTGGCCATTGGCGGTTATTTTGGCGCCAAAAATCCCTGGCTGTTCTACCATGAAAATTTCAAGCAAACATTATCGGGTATGATGGGCTGTAGAAAGGAGGAAGTAACGGTTATGAACGCGCTTACCGTAAACCTTCACCTGCTGCTCATGTCTTTTTACCGCCCTACCCCTAAACGGTATAAGATTATCATGGAAGCAGGCGCTTTTCCCAGCGACCAATACGCTGCAGAAACACAGGTAAAATGGCATGGTTTTGCAGCGGCGGATGCCATCATAGAGATAGCGCCACGCAAGGGTGAAAAAACCCTGCGCACAGAAGACATTGTTGCCCGCATTGAAGAAAACGCAGAGAGCCTGAGCCTGGTGCTCATGGGCGGCATCAATTATTATACAGGACAGTTGTTTGATATTAACGCCATTACTATGGCAGCCCACCGGGCCGGTGCCTTGGCAGGTTTTGACCTGGCGCATGTGGCGGGCAATGTGCCCATGCAACTGCACCGCTGGCATGCAGATTTTGCGGTTTGGTGTTCCTACAAATATTTAAACGCCGGGCCGGGCGCGGTGAGTGGCGTGTATATACATGCGCGGCATGCCAATGATAAAAATTATGGCCGGCTGGGTGGCTGGTGGGGCAATGCGGAAGCCACTCGTTTTCAAATGAAGAAAGGTTTTGTACCCAAACCAGGGGTGGACGGCTGGCAGCTCAGTACCGCGCAGGTATTTAATATGGTAGCTTTAAAAGCATCGCTTCAATTGTTTGAAAAAGCAGGCATGCGCGCCATCCGTAAAAAGAGTATACTTTTAACGGCCTACCTTGAGTTTCTGCTCTATACACTGAAGGATATTCCCTTCACCATTATTACGCCTTCAGACCCGGCGCAACGCGGCGCACAGCTGAGCCTGTATTTTACCAAAAATGGCAAGGCCATTCACCAGGCTTTAACCAGTAAGGGAATTGTGGTAGATTATCGTGAACCGGGGGTGATACGCGTGGCACCAGCACCCTTGTTTAATACCTTCAGGGAAGTATATCGCTTTTATGAAATTGTAAAAGCCACTGCGGTAAAGCCGGAAAAAAAGAAGAAAAGCAGCACAGACTAACGGTAACGGGTAAGTGTTTATTAATAAGTTCTGTGCGCTGTGATCAAATTTTATCTTTCTTTCCCCTCTTTCATGGGTACAAAAGAAAAATTGGCAAAGGCTTCTTCAGTAACGGTGCCATCTGCCTGCTTGGTTAAACGCATCATTTTTTGAACGCCGTCTTTTGACTCGCCCAGCGGTATTACCATTTTGCCACCGGTTCTGAGTTGCGCCACCAGCTTGGGCGGCACAATGGGCGCTGCTGCGGTAATCAGCACTTTATCAAACGGCGCAAAGGTGGGCAATCCCTCGTAACCATCGCCATAAAAATATTTTACATTGCTGTACTTCCGTATAAAGGCAAACTTTTTATTATCGTCAAACAATTCTTTTTGCCGTTCAATGGTAAACACCTGGGCCTTCATTTCTGCCAGCACACAGGTTTGGTACGCGCTGCCCGTACCAATTTCAAGTATTTTTTCAAACGGTTTTACTTCCAGCAGCTGTGTCTGGTATGCCACCGTGTAAGGCTGTGAGATAGTTTGCTTTGCAGCAATGGGAAATGCACGATCCTCATACGCCACTTCATCAAAAGCAGAGTCCAGAAAAAAATGCCTTGGTATGGCAGCAATGGCCTCCAGCACCCGTTCATCATTGATGCCCTTTTCCCTGACGGTATCTACTAACTTTTTCCGCAGGCCTTTGTGCCGGTAAGTATCTTCGTGCATTCTCATAGCAGATTGCAAGATAAACAGAGTTATAATATATTTAAGCAGTTTGTTTTTCTTTCGTAATTTTTGCCAGTTATCATTACCTTCAAAAAATAAACATAGCTATGGCAACAGCGGCTGCACTGCAATCTAACAATGATACTTTAAAGAAAATGGCACCGCAGACGGGCGTGTTACTGGCGCTGATGATGTTGCTGGAATATTTTATCTGGGGCGCCTGGTATGTTACCATGAGCACCTACATGAGTGAGCATCTGCACTCATCCGGCCTGCAGATTGGTGCAGCCTACAGCGCACTGGCTATTGCCACCATGATATCACCCTTTTTTGTAGGCCTCATTGCAGACCGTTTCTTTGCCGCACAAAAAATTATGGGTGTGCTGCACCTTCTCGGCGCGGTACTGCTGTACGTAGCTACCACCATTTCTACCAACGGTCCGTTTTACTGGGTGATACTGGTCTATTCATTACTGTACATGCCCACCATTGCGCTGTCTAACAGCGTGGCCTTTTCACAAATGAGTGATCCCGGAAAACAATTTCCGTGGATACGCGTGTTTGGTACCATTGGCTGGATAGTGGCCGGCGTGCTCATTGGCTCTTACCAGCTTGAAAAAACTTCTTCTACTTTTCTGATTGCTTCCGCCGCTTCTGCCATACTGGGTTTGCTCAGTTTTATTCTGCCCAATACGCCTCCCAAAGCCGCCGCCACCGATGGCAGCGCTTCCAAAGCATTGGGCGTAGAAGCATTTGTTTTATTTAAAGACAAACCCTATTTCATCTTTTTTATAGCAGCTATACTTGTGTGCATACCGCTTTCATTTTATTATGGCTTTGCCAATAATTTTTTAAATGAATTACAGGTAGAAAATGCCGCCACCAAGATGACGCTCGGCCAGTTTTCTGAAGGCCTGTTCATACTGGCCATACCATTTCTGTTTTATCGTATTGGTGTAAAGAAAATGCTGCTGCTGGGCATGGGTGCCTGGATACTACGGTACCTGTTTTTTGCTTACGGCGATAATGGCCAGCAGCTATGGATGCTCTATGCCGGCATCATCTTACACGGGGTTTGCTATGACTTCTTTTTTGTGACCGGCTATATGTACACAGAAAAAAAAGCAGGCGCCAAAATAAAAAATGCGGCGCAGGGGCTGTTTACATTTGCCACTTATGGCCTGGGCATGTTCATCGGCACCCTGTTCTCGGGCTTTATTGCAGACAGGTATAAAATAGGAGAAGGCGTACATAACTGGCGCGCAATATGGTTTGTGCCAGCCATTATTGCCGCTGCGGTCTTGTTGTATTTTATTGTTTTTTTTAAAGAGAAGAGAGAAATTGCACAGGCATAAAGATGGGCCCTGCAGTACAATAGGTGGCAGCATCGTTGCGTCGCACACTTGTACGGCAGCAAATTGTGCAGCACTATCAACGGTAAGCAACTTATTTTTTAACGGTCCTCTCCCCCAGCGGAAAGGCATATTTTTTTACTATGCAAAGAATCGCCATGCTTGGTTCCGGTTTTATAGGCCGGTTTTATGCAGACTCACTCATCGGACAAAGAAGTAAAGACAAAATTGTAAGTATCTATTCGCGCCGGGAAGAAAGCGCCCGCAAATTTGCGACCGATTACCATTGCACGCACTGGACCACAGAAATGGAAGAAGCCATTGCACATCCTGATGTAGACGTGGTATGTATCTCGCTTCCTAATAATATTCATGAGGCGGCCGTAATGCTTTGCTGCAAACACAAAAAAGCAGTGATTACCACCAAGCCCCTGGGCCGTAATGCCATTGAGGCAAAGCGTATGCTGGAAGCAGTAGAGAAAGCCGGCATTTTTAATGGCTACCTTGAAGACCTGGTGTACACGCCTAAATTCCTGAAATCAATGGAGAGCGTAAAGAACGGCGCCATTGGCCGGATACTCTGGGCAAAATCTCGTGAAACACACCCTGGCCCGCATAGCGACTGGTTCTGGGATATAGAGCAGGCCGGCGGCGGATGTATACTGGATCTCGGCTGCCACTGCGTGGAAATCACCCGTAGCTTCATTGGCAAAGACATCAAACCCATTGAAGTAATGTGCTGGGCAGATACACAGGTAAAACCCATAGACGCAGAAGACCATGCCATTGGACTGGTAAAATACGAGAACGGCGCCATTGGCCAGTTTGAAGTAAGCTGGACGTTCAGGGGCGGATTAGACCTGCGTGATGAAGTAATGGGCACCGAAGGCACCATCTGGATGAATAACTTTCTGCGCACCGGCCTGGAAATGTTTACCACGGGCAAGGGCGCCGATTATGTAGCGGAAAAAGCAGAAAGCAATAGCGGCTGGCTGTTCCCGGTAGGTGATGAACTAAACGATCTTGGCTACAACCATATGTTTACAGACATGTTTAACGCCATTGAAAATAAACGGGCGCCCAAAGAAACGTTTTATGATGGGTACGTGGTAAATGCTATCCTGGATGCAGCCTATGCATCTGCCAAATCTAAACTCTGGGAACCCGTAAAGCTGGATATCTGGCGTGGCAAAACCGGCGTTGGCAAAGACAGTCACCTGGTAGAATTTGATGCAGAACATTACCTTGTAAAAGAGGAAATGACGCACTACGGCGCAAAAAAACTAATTCTTAAAAACAAAAAAAGCGGCAAGATCATTGAGCGCGTAATAGAATAAAAAGCTTACAGCCCTTTCTATAGTTCCGTTTTGCAGCTGCCCGTCACTGCAAAACGGATTTTTTTTGCAGGGCTAGAAATAATAATCGGCAGACAGCCCGATGGTGAAAAGAAGATTCCTGCTATCAGTTCGGTTTACTTTATTATAGGTAAGGGCAGTGCTGAGGCTCAGCCATTTTTTAATTTTTACTGACAGGCTTGAACTGGATTTAATGATATAATCCTCGCCCGATGAAAGCGACTGCTGCCAGAAATGCACACCATCCAGCGTTATCACCTGCGCAAATACAAAATGATATTTAAGCCTGAATGAATTGCGGATGGTGCTATAGCTGTCATTGTTTACACTGTCAATTTTAAGGTTACTGTATTCATACAAGAGTCCGTTGCTGAGGACAATATTTGCTTCCTTCTTTTCAGACAGCGTATAACCAAGGCCGGCCCCGCCCTGTGAGCGACTATTGATTTTTAAAGAAAAACTTTTCTCAAACGTTAATAAACCCCAGTAATACCAATGCGGCGCCCAGCCATAGACGTTATAGTCCATAGCTGCAGTGAAATCGTTGTTGGTCTGGCGGCCATTCTGCCTTCCATATATCCAGGCAGCGTTGCTGTTAAAATACCTGTTCTTCTTGTTGATATTGTACCGGATGGCATTGTTTACTACAAATGAACTGTTGCTGTTGGTGCTGTTAATGATACCTGTAGCGCCAAAGCCAATATTATGGTGTACACTGTCTGAAAATTGCGCGCGCATGGTAAGTGCCATTACGCAGCAAAGGCCGGTAATTACCCATCTTAGCAAGGCCAGGCTGTAATGCTTGAATACAAACATGAGGGCGAAGAAAGTTTAACAAGTGAATAATGCGTTGCCACTGCATGCGCCGAAGCAGCAAGTGGTATGCAGGCAGGCATCAATAATTATTCCAGACCTGCCAAGCATAAAATACTTATTCAATTGGTTGATTAACCAGTTTTTTGCAGTCTTCTCGTTTAAAAAAAATCCCGGCTGATGTTGCAGCCGGGATCAAAGAAGGTACTGGCCCTCTATTTTAAATTCATATCTGTGATAATGGCAGCTACTTTTTTATCTAGATCGGCGTAGGCTTTTTCAAAGGCAGCGGCATTGTCAATCTTGGTATTCATGCTGAAGTAGAACTTTATCTTGGGCTCCGTTCCGCTGGGGCGGGCTGATATTTTGCTGCCGTCTGCCAAAATAAATTGCAGTACGTTAGACTTTGGCAATTCAATATCCCAGGTTTTGCCCGTCTGCAGGTCGGTACCTTTGCGCAATTCATAATCCAGCAATTGTGTTACGGGTGTGCCGTTGAGGCTCTTTGGCGGGTTGCTGCGGTAACCTTCCATCATGTCTGCAATTTGTTTCTGGCCGTCCATGCCTTTCTTGGTGATGGAAATCAGGGATTCTTTGTACAATCCGTATTGTACATAAATTTCCACCAGTTTATCATACAGGGTTTTGCCTTTGTCTTTTTCATAAGCGGCCATTTCGCAGAGCAGGGCAACGGCGCTTACAGCATCTTTATCACGAATTTTAGAGCCAATCATCAGGCCATAGCTTTCTTCTCCGCCCACGATGTATTCTTCCTTGCCTTCTTTTTCTTTTATAAGTTCTGCAATCCATTTAAAACCGGTGAGTACATTGTAACAGGCAACGCCATTGGCTTTGGCAATTTTGTCTATCAGTTCCGTGGTAACAATGGTTTTAATGACCATATCATTCGGTTTGGCAATGCCCTTTGCCTTACGCGCTTCAATCATGTAATTGCAGGCAAGCACAGCGGTTTGGTTACCGTTTACCAGCATCCAGTTACCCTTGTTATCTTTAATGGCAATACCCACGCGGTCCGCATCAGGGTCGGTACCCAGCAATATATCGGCATCCAGTTCCTTTGCTTTTTTCAGCCCGATGCTCATGGCTTCACTTTCTTCCGGGTTGGGATATACTACTGTTGGGAAATTGCCATCCGGCACGGCCTGTTCTTCTACAATATGCACATTGCTGAAGCCAAAGCGTTTTAATACTTCAGGTACCAGTTTTATACCGGTACCATGTATGGGTGTATACACAATGGTAAGATCTTTCTGGCGGGCAATTACCTCGGGATATACGCTCAGGCCTTTTACCATGTCCATATAAGCATTGTCTATTTCAATACCAATGGAAGTAATATTGGCCTCGCCGCCAGTCCACTTAACCTCATCTACA
>DATJGC010000374.1:0-2717 GCA_035495345.1 Chitinophagaceae bacterium
AATTATCATTACTTCGACAAAGTAAAAGGGGATGCTCCTCTGCACTCAAAGTAATACATAACAAGAGGCAACATGAAGATTTTAGTAACAGGTTCGTCAGGTTTGATAGGCTCAGAAGTAGTGGTATATTTTTCTCAGCTCGGTCACCAGATCATTGGCGTAGACAATAACCAGCGGGCAGTTTTTTTTGGCCCACAGGGAGATACGCGCTGGAACCAGCAGCGCTTACAATCCAGCCTGAAAAATTATACGCACATTGAATTGGATATACGGGATCGCCAGGGCGTACTGGCCTTAATGAGCCAGGAAAAACCTGATGCGATTGTCCATACTGCTGCACAGCCCAGCCACGATCGCGCAGCCGCAATTCCATTTGAAGACTTTGATACCAATGCCAACGGTACCCATAACCTGCTGGAAGCAGTTCGGCGCGCTTGCCCAGAATCGCCGTTTGTACATATGTCTACCAACAAAGTGTATGGTGATGCCCCCAATCTAATAAAGCTGGAAGAAAAGGCAACGAGATGGGATTATGCAGACCCAGCCTATGCGGATGGTATCGCCGAAACATTTACTATTGATCAATCCAAACATTCACTTTTCGGCGCTTCTAAAGTGGCCGCAGATATAATGGTGCAGGAGTACGGAAGATATTTTAACATACCTACCTGTTGCCTGCGAGGTGGTTGCTTAACCGGGCCCAACCACTCCGGCGTTGAATTACATGGCTTCTTAAGTTACCTTATAAGATGCAATCTTGAACAGAAAGAGTACAGGATTTATGGATACAAGGGTAAACAGGTAAGAGACAACATCCATTCACTGGATGTAGCCCGTTTTATTGAGGCATTTATCAATGCACCGCGCGTGGCAGAAGTGTACAACCTGGGCGGCGGAAAGGAAAATTCCATTTCAATACTTGAGGCCTTTGCGCTGGCGGAACAGCTTACCGGTCTGCCGCAAGTCTATAGCTACGTGGATGATAACCGCATTGGTGACCATATCTGCTATTACAGCAATCTCCATAAACTGAAATTGCACTATCCGCAATGGAACATCAGCAAAAACCTTGAAACCACTTTCTCAGAAATCATCAGCAGCTGGAGAGTACGTCTATGAAGAAAACAAGGTTTTTTCTCATAGGGTGCGGAAAGATAGGCAGCCGGCATGCCGTTATCATGCAGTCAGTGGGAGAATTGGTAGCGGTTTGTGATATTGTTCCGGAACGTGCGGATGCCATTGCTGCCACGGCAGCTGCAAAACCATATTACCAACTGGCCGACTTATTAACGGCAGAAGACCTCAGCAACGGGTTAGCGGCCATCTGCACGCCCAATGGCCTGCACGCCGTACAAAGCATTGCGTGTCTGAAAGCAGGACTACATGTTCTCTGCGAAAAGCCGATGGCGATTAGCCTGGCCGATTGCTACACTATGATGGATGCGGCGAACGCAGCAGGCAGAAAACTTTTTGTAGTAAAGCAAAACAGGTTTAACCCGCCTGTGCAACAACTAAGAGAATTATTGAACCAAAAAAAACTGGGCAAAATTTACAGCGTACAAGTAAACTGTTTCTGGAACCGTAATGCGGAATACTATGATAATAGTTGGCACGGTACCAGGGCGCTTGACGGGGGCACACTGTTTACCCAATTCAGCCATTTTATTGATATCCTGTACTGGCTGTTAGGCGATGTGGCCTCAGTTGTAGCAAGATTTTTCAATTTTGCGCACAAAGGCATCATGGAATTTGAAGACACCGGAATGGTGCTGCTTCAGTTTGAAAGTGGAGTAAACGGAATATTGCATTACACCGTCAATTGCCATCATAAGAATATGGAAGGCTCTTTTACCATTTTTGGAGAAAAGGGAACGGTAAAAATAGGTGGGCAATACCTGAACCGGATAGAATACCAGGATATTGAAGGCTATACACTGCCAGACCTTCCCGGTGAAGTTGCGCCGAACGATTATGGCAGCTACCAGGGTTCTATGAGTAATCATGATAAAGTGTACAGCAACTTGCTTGGGTTCTTATCCGGCCGCGAACCGCTGTACATGAGCACCACTGATGCCCTGAAGACCGTGGAAATTATTGAGAAAATTTATAGTACACGGCCAGCATAAATAATGTTACCGCAAACTGAGGCCATTTTAGTTCCGCCTAAAAAGAACGCCCTGGGCCAGCTGTTCCAGTCCGCTTTTACAATGCCGGAATTGCTCAAAGGCGGTAAAATACCTTCAATTGATGGTCTGCGCGCAATTGCCATTTTATGGGTAATCGGCGGGCATATTAAACATTCGCTCAATAACAGCAGTGCAACATTTAATGCACTTGATATTGTTTTTGGTGTTGGACAGCTGGGGGTGAAGTTCTTTTTTGTGATTAGTGGCTTCCTGATTACCACTTTGTTGATAAAAGAAAAATTACGCACTTCAACCATAGATCTCAAAAAGTTTTACATCCGGCGATTTCTGAGGATATTTCCTGTATATTATCTCTACCTCGCCGTCATTCTGGTACTTAACTTTTCCTGTGGTATGGGCATCAGCGGAACCACATTTATACTGGCGGTGCTCTACCTTACCAATTTCAATATGTCGTCTTATAATTGGTCGCTGATGCACAGTTGGTCATTGTCTGTAGAAGAACAATACTATCTGCTGTGGCCAACTATCTTTAAATTAAATGCAACACTGGCCACCAGGCTGGCAATT
>DATJGC010000375.1:0-3193 GCA_035495345.1 Chitinophagaceae bacterium
TACAAAGCCGTTGCCATTGCTCATCACCTTGCTCATGAGCGCAGAATATTCAGTAGAAATATCCTTATCGTCAAAACTCAGGATATTTTTAAAACCCATCACGTCCTGGTAAAACTTCACCCAGGGGTTCATCTGGTTCCAACCTACATTACCCACGCAATGATCCACGTATAATAAGCCCGCAGGGGGCGGATTGTACACCGTGGTCCAGGGCCGGTAACCCGGTAAAAAGCTGCCGCTGTAATTTTTTCTCTCTACAAAAAGATGCACGGTTTCACCATAGGTATGAATGCCGCTAAGCACTACTTCGCCCTGATCATCTTTTAGCCTGGTGGGTGGCATGTATTCCCTGGCGCCCCTGGCCATGGTGGCCGCATGTGCGGCGGTGGCATCCTCCACTTTTAAGGCCAGTACTTTTAGGCCGTCTCCATGTTTGTATACATGGTCTGCAATGGCATTGCCGCTGCGCAAAGCGGTGGTAAAAACAAAGGTTAGTTTATGCTGCTGCAATACATAGCTGGCACGGTCTCGCAGCCCCGTCTCCGGCCCGGCATAGGCCAGGCTCTGGAAACCAAAGGCGGTTTTATAGAAATGGGCCGCCTGTTTGGCATTGCCCACATAAAATTCAATATAATCAGTACCCTGCAATGGTAAAAAATCAGTTACCGCCGCGGGCGCGTTGGAGATTTGAGTAGAAGACATGGCATTTTAATTTTTAGGAAGTGTTTGTCGGCAATAAGATGAACTGCGGGCCCGGGCATCAGCCTTAAGAAATGTATTTTGGAAAGCAGGCTGATGGTTAGTGATGTTCACCAGCATCCATGGCCAATGCCTCTACCAGCAAGCAATAGCGCTGGCGTTGATCGGTGAAAATTTTATGGGCGTAATCTGGCCGCATGATAAAAGATAAGTGTGTGCAAAACAATCGCCACACAAAGTTAGAATTTTAGGATAAACATTGCCTATCATTCTCTGGTACAGCCTGCTTGCCTTATTTTTACCGTATAATTACGAAGTATGCAAAAAGTTGGGATCCTGGGCGGCGGTCAATTGGGAAGAATGTTGTTACAGGCAGCCGCTAATTACCCTGTTGAGACTTTTTTAATGGAAAACGACCCCGGCTGTCCGGCAGCGCATCTCTGCCATCATTTTGTACAGGGTGATATCCGCAACTTTGATGATGTATATGCATTCGGAAAAGGTTTAGATGCCATTACCATAGAAATTGAAAGCGTTAATGAAGATGCCCTGGAGAAGCTGGAGCAGGAAGGTGTAAAAGTGTTTCCGCGCCCCGCCGCCCTGCGCATCATCAAAAATAAAATACTGCAAAAACAATATTACAAAGAACAGCAGTTGCCCACTGCCCCCTTTGTAATTACAGAAAACCGGCAGGCATTGGCTGCCCAGGAGTCTTTTCTGCCCGCAGTACACAAGCTGGCCATGGGTGGCTACGATGGTCGCGGTGTGCAGGTACTTAGAAAAAAGGAAGACATCAGCAAGGGCTTTGATGCGCCGGCCGTGCTGGAAAAAATGATTGATATACAAAAAGAAATAGCGCAGATTGTGGCCATCAATGAAAAAGGCGAGACCGCGCTCTATCCTGCAGTAGACATGGTATTCAATAAAGACCTTAACCTGCTGGATTATCAAATCAGCCCCGCGGATATTCCTGAAAAAGCCTGCTGGAAGATTGAAGCCATTGCCATTAACCTGGTAAAGAACCTGAAAAGCCCCGGCATCTTTGCGGTAGAATTCTTTATAGACCGCAAGGGCGAGGTATACGTAAATGAAACCGCACCGCGTGTACACAATAGCGGCCACCATACCATTGAAGGCAATTACAGTTCACAGTTTGATATGCTCTGGCGCATCATACTCGGTTACCCGCTCGGTAATACGGCACATATACTACCCGCGGCCATTGTAAACCTGCTGGGCGCCGAAGGCTGCGAGGGCGATGCGAGGTACGAAGGCATTAACGAAGTGCTGGCCATGGACAATGTATTTGTACATATCTACGGAAAGAAAACCACCAAGGCTGGCAGGAAGATGGGCCATATTACCATCCTCAGCAATGAAAAGCAGGAACTCACCCATAAGGCCAACAGCATCAAGCGCACTATCAGCGTAATTGCTTAAACCATTATCGGTTAGCCATTCGCGTTAGCAAGGCTGGATTTTTTTAACGCCGCTGCTGCCCCCCTCAGGGTGCCAGTTTGTTGGTAAGCCTTTTTAATTCTATCTCGGAAGATTTGGAAGCATAACTAAGATTGATAAGGCTGAAGGAGGCCGTTACAAACGCCTGTTGCGCCAGCGTAATGTCTACGATGGTGGCCTGCCGCAGCTGGAAACGCTGCAATACCAAATCCAGCAATTTTTGCGATAAATCGAGCGTTCGCTTGGCTGTATCAAGCTGTATCAGGGAAGAAGTATATGCCTGGAAGGTTTTTACCGCGTTGGAGCTATAATCACGGATGATAATGTCTTTCTGCAGCTCCGCATTGCGGGTGTTGATACCGGCAATCTTCTGCTGCCGCTTAAATATGGAACCGTTGTAAATGGGTATGATAAAATTGCCACCTGCAAACGGACCGTTGTTCTGGTTTAGCAGGGTTTGCCCGGCCGAGGTCTGGTTGCGGTTATAATTGTAGCCCGCACTTAATCTTACCGTTGGGTAACGCTGAGCAGCGGTTTCCCTTTCAATCAGTTCATTTATACGTATCTGCTCGTCTGCCGCAATAACATCCGGGTTAGTGCTGATGTTTTCAAGAATAGTGCCCAGCACAATGGATTTGTCTACCAGTATGGTATCACTGACCATGACGGTAGAATCTGGCCTTAGCGTAAGCAGGGTTAGCAGGCCGGTCTTTGCCTGGTCTATGACCAATTGCTGCTGTACCTTGTTTTGCTGCAGGTTGTTGAGGTCTAACTGGCTCTGGAAAAGATCTGCATTGTTGGCCAATCCCACGCTTTGTTGCGCCTGTATAATTTCCAGCCGCCGCTGTGCCACTTCAATAGACTGGTCGAATGTCTTCAGGTAATTCTGTTGCCGCACAATATCGTAATAACTGGTCATTACCGCGGCTATTACGTTTTGTACCTGTGCATTGATGTATTGCTGGCTTTGCTTTTCAATCTCTGCCAGTCGCTTCCGGGTGGCTGTAACGCGCATGCCGTTAAACAGCAATATGCT
>DATJGC010000376.1:0-4726 GCA_035495345.1 Chitinophagaceae bacterium
GCTGGCCAAAGAATTGTTGGGCCATGCATTTGTAGATCATTTCACCGCCACCCGTGAATGGGAATGGCGTCAATTTTCCAGGGCTGTTACGGATTGGGAGATGAAGCGGTATTTTGAAATAATATAAGTAAAAAGTCAAAAGTTAAAAGTCAAAAGGCGTTTGCTTCGTTGTTTTCACGCGGCGGTAAAGGCGAAGCAGCGTGCGCGGCGACGGCTACTCAAAGCGAAAGAACTAAACACTGCAAACTTCAAACTGAAAACTATTTAAAGCGAAAGAACTAAACACTGCAAACTGAAAACTATTCAAAGCAAAAGAACTGAAGACTGAAAACTTTAAACTGAAAACTATTCAAAGCGAAAGAAATAAAAACTGCAAACTGCAAACTGAAAACTATAACAAAGCAAAAGAACTAAGAACTAAGAACTCAGAACTTAAAACTAATAAATGTGATTGATTTTAATATTATTCGCCAGTACAATTTCCCCACCGTCATACGTTTTGGCGCCAATGCCGTAAAAGAATTACCGGCGCACCTGGCGGCTAACGGGCTTGCGCAACCGCTATTGGTAACAGACCCCGTGGTGGCAGGGTTGGATTTTTTTGCGGAGGTGAAGAAAGACCTGGCGGCAAAGAATATTCATGCCACCGTATTTGCTGATATTCATAAAAACCCGGTAAAGTCTGATGTGCTTAAGGGTAGGGATGCCTATAATGCCGCCAAATGCGATTGTATCATTGGCATTGGCGGGGGCGCCGCCATGGATGTGGCGCGGGCGGTAGTGCTGAGCATTCACCACCACCGCGACCTGTTTGATTATGACGACTTGCTGGGCGGTGATCAGTATGTTACGGAAGCCGTGCCCTACTTCATCACCATACCCACCACCAGCGGTACGGGCAGTGAGGTGGGTCGCAGCGCTATTATTTCAGAAGACGATACGCACCGCAAACGGATATTGTTTCATCCCAAGCTGCTGGCGAAGATTGTTTTTGCAGACCCACTGCTGACCATGGAATTGCCGCCCTTTGTAACAGCGGCCACCGGTATGGATGCGCTTACGCATAATATGGAGGCCTTCCTGGCCCGCGGCTTCCACCCCATGTGCGATGGCATTGCGCTGGAGGGCATGGCACTGGTGAATGAAGCCATTGCAGACGCGGTACACCGGCCAGACCTTGCATCGCGCAGCAAAATGATGATTGCCTCACTGATGGGGGCAGTGGCCTTTCAGAAAGGCCTTGGCGTGGTACATTCCCTGGCACACCCCCTCTCCGCCTTCCTGGATACCCACCACGGGCTTGCCAATGCCGTAAACCTCCCCTATGGCATGCAGTTTAATACAGAAGGCATGGAAGAAAAATTTGCAAAAATGGCTGCCGCACTAAAATTAAAGGCGCACAGTGGACAGGCCGTGGTAGACCATCTTTTTGCTTTAAATGAGGCGGTAAACATGCCCACGCGTTTACGCGCCATCGGTGTTAAAGCGGAACACCTTGACACATTGAGTGACCTGGCCTTTGCAGATTTTTGTCATCCCAGCAATCCACGGCCGGTAACCCGCGCCGATTTTAAAACAATCTATGCAGCTGCATTGTAAATAACCTTATGAATATTGGTCTAACCTATACGGGCTCAGAAGAGAAACATGCCAATTACCTCCGCTGGCTGAAGGCGGGAGAAAAAGGCGTTGACATTATTACGCTGTCTGTGGAAACAAAGGAGAACAAGGGTGTAATTGAGGATTGCGATGCGTTGGTGCTCTCTGGCGGACTAGACATTCACCCGGGCTATTACAACAGCAATAACTTTGTATACCCCAATATGCCGCAACAGTTTTATGAAAAACGCGATGCATTTGAAAAAAGCGTATTGGCAACAGCGTTAGAAAGAAAGATACCGGTGTTGGGAGTATGCCGGGGCCTGCAACTTATTAACTGTGTCATGGGCGGCAGCCTGCAGCAGGATCTTGCCGCCAAAAACAGCATCCATAAAGCAGTGGTAACCGATGCCAAACAACAGTTTGATAAGGCACACGGGTTGCATATCACCGAAGGCAGCCTGCTGCAGGAAATTGCAGGCACAACCCGCGCAGTCATCAATAGCGCGCATCACCAGTGTGTGAGTACAGTAGCGCCTGATTTGCAGGTGAACTGTTTATCAGACGACAATGTTATTGAAGGCCTGGAATGGAAAGACAAAACCGGAAAATCTTTCCTGCTCTGCATTCAGTGGCATCCTGAAAGAATGTTCCAGTTTCAGTTAGAAGAATCGGCCCTTGCAAAGGGCATCCGCAACCGTTTTATCAGCGCCATCAAAAAGTAATAGCAGACAATGACCATCATCAACCCTGCCACGCAGGAAATCATACAGGAAGTAGCCGAAGACAACCATGCCAGCATTCAGGAAAAGTTCGCCTTGTTGCGGCGCGGACAACCTGCCTGGGCAGCCATGGGCGTAGACCATCGCATCAATGTTATACGTAGGTTTCATCAATTGCTGGAGCAGGAAAAGGAAGTGCTTGCACAAACGCTAACGGCAGAAATGGGTAAGCCGCTGCAGCAATCGTACAACGAGATCAATGGTGCCAGGGCACGCATCCAGTATTTTATAGACAATGCCGCAAAATACCTGGCAGAAGAATGGATAACCACCGAGGGCGGCACCAAAGAAAAAATTGTGTATGAGCCCTTGGGCGTCATCGCCAATATCTCTGCCTGGAACTATCCCTACCTGGTAGGCACAAACGTTTTTATACCAGCGCTACTGGCAGGCAACGCCGTTTTGTACAAACCTTCAGAATACACATTGCTGACCGGCCTGCTGCTGGAAAAACTCTTCCATACTGCCGGTGTACCAACCAATGTTTTTGTAACGGTGGCGGGTGCCGCTGCTGCTGGAGACAGCCTGCTCTCTCTGCCGCTAAATGGCTATTTCTTTACCGGCAGTTATGCTACAGGTAAACATATTGCAGAGAAAACGGCACACAAACTGGTACCGGTGCAATTGGAACTCGGTGGCAAAGACCCGTTGTACATAGCAGATGACGTAGAAGATATAGCTGCCGTGGCTGCCGGCACTGCAGATGGCGCGTTTTATAATAACGGCCAGAGCTGCTGCAGCGTGGAAAGGATTTATGTGCACGAAAAAATTTATGACAACTACATCGCCGCGTTTACCAAAGAAGTGGCCAGTTATAAAGTTGGACTGCCTACAGAAGAGAACGTATACATTGGCCCGCTTACCAGGCCCGCGCAACTCACTGTTCTGGAGCACCAGGTAAAAGATGCCGTAGCAAAAGGCGCTACCATCTTGCAGGGCGGACATAGAATAAATGGCAAAGGCAATTTTTTTGCGCCAACGGTTATTACCAATGTAAACCACAGCATGGCAATTATGAGAGATGAATCTTTTGGTCCGCTCATTGGCATCATGAAAGTAAAAGATGATGAAGAAGCCATTGCCCTCATGCAGGATACCGACTACGGACTAACCGCCGGGGTGTACGCACGCAGTTTTGAAAGAGCGGAGAAAATCATGCAGCAAATGAATACGGGAACCGTGTATTGGAATTGTTGCGACAGGGTAAGCGCCGCATTGCCATGGAGCGGCAGAAAAAATTCTGGTCTTGGCGCTACCCTTTCTTACCAGGGCATCCGCGCCTTTGTACAACCAAAGGCATGGCATATCCGCGGGTAATTCAGGTACTCACTTCGTACCGCTTGCTGCCGGCAGGTTTTACCAGCAGGGCGTAAAAAATATAGTAAAGTATAAAACCGAGTGCAGCACCGGCGGTATTCAAAATTACATCATTGATATCCGTAACCCGGTAATGGGTGGCCAGCTGCATCAGTTCTATGGAAACGGATACCAGCATGGCCGCAAAACCCACTGTAAGAAAATGTTGCAGGCGTTTGTACAGCAGCGGAAGATAAATGCCCAATGGCAAGAGCATAATAAAATTGCCCACCACATCATAGGTAAGCAGGCGGCGCGCTTTCAAAAAAAGAAAAGGCTCCAGGCTTACCCCATCGCGGGCGGCTACCCTGTGCATCATCTGGTGCCACCATCCATGCGCAGATACCTGGTTGAAGAAAACAAAATAACCGGTGAGCGTTAACACGCTAAACACGTACACATAAAAACTGGATTCTACCACAATGGAAAAGAAGGATGACTGTGTCCGGCGAATAACGCCAATGGCAATCCAGCAATAGAACATCAGTACCGAGGCCACCAGCAGCAACCAGCGTTTGGGCCCCACGTGTTCATAATGGTGCATGTTGAGGTAAACAATGCTTACCAGCAACACAGGAAGTACAACCAGCAATTTCTTCAATGCTTTCATGGTTTCCTTTGGTTGAAAGTTAACGTATTTCCGCTTTTATACGCCAGGCTGGCTGCCAGGCAAACAAAATACTTTCTTAAAAAAACGGCTCGCGCTTTCCCGCTGCGGTATCTGCCTGGCGCAGGACTTTCATTATTGAAACAATTTATTTACCATTGCTTTAAAATGCAGGTATGGAATACAGCCAGTTGGGCAGCTCTTCATTGAACATCAGTATTATCGGATTCGGCTGTATGTCGCTACAGCCGGGCGATGCGGCTGTTGCAGACCTGTTGCATGCAGCCATCGATAAGGGCATCAACTTTTTTGATACGGCAGATTTGTACAATAAAGGAGAGAATGAAGCATTGCTGGGCCGGGCATTAAAGGAAAAAAGAAA
>DATJGC010000377.1:0-3436 GCA_035495345.1 Chitinophagaceae bacterium
GCCGCCATTTCATATAAGCGCTTCGTTTGTCTTTCTCTGTTCTTAATACAATGAATTGTTGCACGGTATCCGGCAGCGGCCCGTTACCATTACCAAAAACGCGCAAACCGCTGATGGCAAATTTGCCTGTGGGCATATGTATGTTTTCGAGCTTTATGTAGCGGGCTTGTACGGCTGCCGGCAGTTCTACATATTCATGCGGAATATCGGTTTGGTTAGCGCTTTTATCAACCAGTAGTTTCCAGTTTTTTGCATCAGAAGAATAATAGAGTTTGTACTGATGAAACTGCCCTGGCCATTTGCCCAGGCGGTTGCTGTCTACATCCTGGTCTGCATAATTAATCTGTATGGCCCGTACTGTACTTTGCCGCCCCAGGTCTGTCTGTATCCATTCTCCCTTGTTGGCAGTGGCGGCGCTCCAGTAGGTTTTAATACTTTCATCTACCGCATAGTTAGCGGTGTAACTGGCAAGTGTAGACGATACCTGAACCGGTTTATTAAAGTTAAGCAGCATCCATCCTGTAAAGCGGCCAGCCCTTTCCGCTTCCTTTTCTGCCGCCTGCTTTGCGGCGGGCAGGTAATGCGGGTAATCTCCAAAAGATGTATTGCAATACATTAGGCCGTCAGCGTCAAAACCTGCGGGCCAGATGCCCAGTCTTCTTTCAAAGGTGTTTTTTACGGTAACGATTATACTGCTGCAATGCCAGTATTGCTGTTGGTTATCCATGAAGGTAGCGCCATGCCCCGCGCCGCGTGCAAAGCCGCCGGGTTTAAAACTCAGCGGGTCAGATTGTGGTACAAAGGGCCCCAGCGGCGAATTGCCTACTATTACTCCATCTGCATAGCCGCTGAACTCTGTGCCCGGTGCGCCATATTGCAGGTAGTATTTGCCATGGTGTTTTGTCATCCAGGCGCCTTCAATAAACGGGTCAAGAAAGGTATTGTCCATGTATTCTCCAAAACGCTGCCACCCGTAGCGGTCGGGCTCCAGCAGGTACATTTCTTTGCGTGTGCCAATGGGTTTAAATGTTTTGCGGTTCAGTTCAATGCCATAGAGCGGATACCGGTTACTGCTGCCATTGTACATGTAAAATCTTCCATCATCATCGGTAAAGAAAGCAGGGTCCCATCCGCCAATTTCAAATGAATCTACGAGCGGCTTCCAGTCGTTGGCTTTGGGGTTGGTGCTCATCCACAAGGTGAACTTATCCGTGTAGGTAGAGCCAAACACCAGCATGGTATCACCCACTATACCTACGGCAGGTGCGCAAAGTTCATCATACACGGTACCGTTCCAGGGACGCAGAAATTTCTTTGCTACAAAATGCCATTGCAGCATATCACTGCTCCACCAGTAGCCCCACTGGTTGGTAGAAAACAGGTAGTAGTCTCCCTTGTACAATACTATTACGGGGTCTGCCGTGGCGCGATGCCTTCCCCATTCACTAAAATTGGGAATGGGTGTATAGCCGTAGTCTATATTAATTGGGTTGCAATAGGTTTGCTGCTGTGCACTGGCAGCCGTTATAAAGAGCGAAAAGAAAAAAAACAACAATGGTTTCATGGCAATATTTTTAAGCAGCGCGCAATCTGTAGCAATGGCGTACTTGGAGCATTAATCTCTTTTGGCATCCAGGCTCCATTTGCCGGGGCCGGTAAAAATAAAAACGAGGCCCAGCAAGGCAAACAGGAAGGGATGCTGGTCTTCATACCACACTTTACCATTGCCCACAAAGAAAGCGATGTACAACATGGTTACGATTAATACCAGCGAAGCTATTCTTGTAAACAAACCGATGGTCAGTAAAATGCCCGCCAGTAATTCTGCCGACTTACCAATGTACACCAGTACCAGCGCAAAGGAGGTGTTGCTGAACTGTTTCCAGGTGCTGTAGCCGGCCATTGTTTCCTTGTTAAATACCTCAATGCCGTGGTAGATCATAAACAAGCCTACAATAATGCGCACCAGGGCCAGGCCTTGGGGTTGCATCAGCGGGGCAGCAGAAAAAAATTTATTCATGTTTTTTTGTTTGTTAAATGATACGAAAGTGCTGCATTGTTTACAATACAGCAGCTAATTTTTTAGCCAGGGGCTTTGAAAGCCCAGCTTTTTTAAACCTGCCTGCACTTCAGGGCAGCTCATAAAAAGCTTCCAGTGTAAACCAGTGCGGTAGTTCTCTATCATAGCCACTATCGGTCCCTGGTCAATGGCCAGGTAAGAGGATGCATACCAATGCTGTGTTTCATTAAAGGCATCGGTAAAGCCATAGGGTCCCCAGATTTTATCGCCCAGGTCAAAATAAAAATGTTTGAGCGCCTGCATGCTATAGGCTGGCGTATACGGAAAGGCCGAGATGGCGGCAGTAGGCGCAATGGTACCATCATCATTGGTGGGCGAGAAGGCATTGTAACCATTATAGGTATCACAGGCGGTGAGGCCCCAGCAATTTTCGCCATAACCGATAAATTTTTTTGGATTGTCTACGCAGTAAGCTCGGTTAATGAGGCTATGGTTTTTGTTCTGCAGCCAGTAATCTGCATAGCGGTCTTGCAGGCCGCGCGGGTCGAGACCAAGGAAAGAATATTGAGAAAAAAACAGCGGCCCGCCATAATCGAACCCTAACGGCAATAGGTACCCGTAGAAGGTCTTGCCGTTTTTAAAGAAATTACTTTCTGCCCAGCCACGGTGGTATACAGCGGCGCTTACGGGGTATTGCTCTCCACTGGCAGCCAGCACGTACATAATGAGGCATTCATTAAACCCACGTACCGGGAAGTTCATGGCCCAGCCATTGTTTGGGCTCCAGTGCCAGTACAGCACTTCCTGCCCCTGTGTGTACCAGTTCCACTCTATGCCGCTCCAAAGCCATTGCAATTTATCCCTGAACTCTTTTTCTACGGGGTTATCTCCGTTAAAATATTGCCTTGCGCATAGCAGGCCCTGGAAGAGATAGGAGGTTTCGACCAGGTCTCCGCCATCGTCCTTCCTGCTAAAGGGAATGGTTTTGCCGGTGGCACCATCCAGCCAATGCGGAAAGGCACCGTGGTAGGCATTGGCTTTTAGCAGAAAGTTCACCATCTTACGCATAAAGCGTGCGGCCGTATCACGCGCAATCCAGCCGCGGTTAACCGCCGTTATTACGGCCAGTATTCCAAAGCCTGTGCCGCCCGTGGTAACGGTTTCGTGGCCATAACCCGCGTCTGTGTTAGATCTTTCGCGGGCCAAGCCGCTTACCGGGTGCGCAAAATCCCAGAAATAACGAAAGGTTTGTTTTTGCACCAGGTCTAGCAAGGCACTGTCTGAAAGCTGCAGGGACCTTGCGGTGGCAGTTGCTTCCACGCGCTGCTTTTTATTTTGCGCCAGCAGCGAGGCTGTAATGCCTGCGTAAAAAATGGTTAACAACAACAGTTTTTTCATATCGGCCAGTTAAGCAAT
>DATJGC010000378.1:0-3235 GCA_035495345.1 Chitinophagaceae bacterium
ATGAAAAACCCAGCCGCTCATACCAAAAGAGCAAAGGGCCGTTTTGATGGGTGTAACAGTAGTTGACATATGTAAAAGTAAAGGAGGCGAATGACATTTCAAACGCAGTCTGCTAGAGTGTTATCTGTAACTACAATAAACTGCGTTATTGTTTTGCAGGCCAGGCAAAAGTTTTTATGCGCGTTGTCAGGTACCAGTCATCATTACTGTCCGGCAAGCTGCCGAGAATCGCCGCAATGGTATATTCTTTTGCTTCCTTTTCTGTAAGCTGGTGGCTCCAGGTTGCTCTGTTCATTGTGTTGCTACCGGCACTGTTGCATTTGTATTCAGCATAGTAGGCGGTTTGTTCATTGGCTTTGTTGCCCCAATTATCCCAACCTTCTGGTGCTATGGCAGCAGGCAGGTTGCAGCGGATAAACACCGTTTTGGCATAAGCCCGCCAGGGCCTGCCCAGCCATAATTTTGTTACATTGCTATCAGCGGTAATGGTGCAATCCATCCATACAAAACCGTATTTTTTACCGGCCGGCGTATTGGCGGCAGTGATAAAAGAATTTGCTTTACAATGCACGGTGCAGCGCAAAAACAGCGCCGTGGCAGGTCCAAAAATAAAATCGGTGGTTCCTTCAATATAACAATCTTCAAAGTACTGGCGCGCCAGTTCACCGCCGGCAAAAATGGTATCCTGGTGGCCGATGAAACGACAGTTTTTGAAAACCGCCTTGTCTGCATCTACATACAAGGCTACTGCCTGGCCTACTGGTCCCGCGGCATTTACAAAGCTGATATTCGCTGCCATAAAACGATTGCCTGAAATGCGGGCGGTGTAAGAGGTAAAGGTGTTGAGTTTACCCCGCCCAGAATAATCATTAAACGTAATGATGGTCTTGTCTACGCTTTCGCCAATAAAGCTTACATCTGTATTGGTGGCGGGTAATTCGATCTTTTCATTGTACACACCGTTTTTTATGTAGAGCGTGATGGGCGCAAGCGGGTATACACGCATGGCGTTAATGGCATCCTGTATATACGTAAAATCTCCCGTGCCATCTTTTGCTACGGTAAATACATATTTGTATTGCTGCGGGTTGCTGGTTTGTGCCAGCAGGCTCATTGCCTGCGTAAGCGTTATCAACAGGCAGAGCAGTGTGCGTCTCAATTGCATTACCATTATTTTTTTTGCGGCGGTGTAATGATTCGTTCTGCCAGCGCGGGCAGTTGTGCCCGGATAGACGAGAGTACCAGTTCTGCCATTATTCTTGCGCCCAGTTCATTAAAATGTGTATTATCTTCTTTTCCTTCAGGGTAATGCGGATGTTCTCCCGCGCGCAGGTGGTTATAAAGATGAACAGAACCTGCTTCGCCCCATTGCTGCAAGAGCTGTTGGCTGAGCTGGTCAAGATCTATCAGTACTACATTATTCTCTTTGGCTACGCGGCGTACAATGGCGGAGTAAACATCGTGCGTGCCTTCTACTTTTCCTTCGGCGTTAAACTTTCTGCGTGCCACCGGCGTAAGCAATACAGGTATGGCGGCTTTGTTCTTGCTGTCTTTGATGTATTGCAGCAGGTTGGCAGCAAAAGCCTCTTCGGTGGTGTACGTAGCCTTGGTAGGTACTTCATCATTATGGCCAAACTGTATAAATACATAATCACCTGCTTCCATCTTGTCTACCGCCGGCTGCCAGCGGTTTTCTTTCATAAAGCTGCTGGTACTGCGGCCATTTTGCGCGAGGTTCTGCACAACAACGGTAGAATCCCAGAAATAAACAAAGGGCATGCCCCAGCCGGTTTCCGGATAAGCCATTACCTGTTTTACAGACATGGTAGAATCACCGATCAGCCAAAGGGTCATTTTTTTTTTTGGTGGCAGCATGGCAAGGGTTGCCATTAGCAGGCAGGTTTTTAACAGCAGGTATTTCATAGCTACATTATTGGCAGCAGGTTTTAGTTTTTAAAAAAAGTATTTATGGCAGGATACTGTTCATAAACACTTCCACATTTGTATACCATTTATTGAGTGTATACAATGAAGCATCTGCCGCACTGGCGGGGTTCAGCCCATGACTACGCTCCCAGCTGTCTGGCATACCGTCTTTGTCTGTATCTGCCGGCGAATTCGCCGTTGCCAATGCCGGCCAGGCTTTTTGTGTAATGTCATAAGCCGTGCCATGAGCATAGCCACCCTGTACATCAATGATTTTGCCCTTGCGTTGCTGTACATCGTTTAGTATGCGGGCATCCAGCGTATCGCGTTTATAGCTGGCGCCTACCCACTGCAAGATGGCTTCATACGCTTCGCGGGCAGATTGCGTGGGTATATCAACGGTAGCAAACGGGTTATCTACGCGCATGTTGATCTTGTCTGCCGGACTGGCTTTTTCAGGTGTTACGCCCAGCCAGTTATCATTGTTTACATTGATAGCGCCTTCTACAATATTGCCTTCTATATAGTATCGTCCAAACGGAATAGGTGGCTTATTCCAGGGGTTTACAATCCTTGTATTTACCGTGGGTTTTGTATCTGGGCCGGCTTTATAATAATTGTTGACGATATTGTATTTACCGCCCTCGCCTGCATAGACATTGTTATGCCCCCAGTTGTAAATGACATTGTTCCTGAAATCTACGTTTTCTTCGGGGCTGTTGCGTATACCATCAAAGCGCGGCGTTCTGCTGTTACAATGTGCAAACAGATTGTGGTGGGCCGATAAATGTTTGCCGCCCCAGATACCGCCGTAGCCATGTTGCTCATAGTCTTTATCGCCCTGCTCAAAATGATAAGAATAATTAAGCGGCTCGGCCATGAGGTTCCATTGCAGGGTACTGCTATCGCCAGCATATACAGACAGTATTTCATCGGTGCTCCAGCTGAGTGAACAATGATCAATCACAATATTTTTTCTTTTGGTGCCGCCAAGCGCATCATCACCGCCATTGCCGTCTACCATACCGCCCTGCTGGTAGCGGTCTCCCATACGGAACCGCAGGTAGCGCACAATGATATTATCACCGCTTAGCAATACGGGCTGATCTGCTATACAGACACCATCGCCCGGCGCTGTTTGTCCGGCCAGAGTAATATCGCCTTTAACAGAAAGTTTTGTTTGCAGGTGAATGGTGCCGGCAACGGCAAAGACCACGATACGCTTCCCTTTTGCTTCCACGGCTTCGCGCAGGCTGCCGGGCCCGGCGTCCTGCAGCGTAGAAACTATCATCACTTTGCCTCCTCTGCC
>DATJGC010000379.1:0-6580 GCA_035495345.1 Chitinophagaceae bacterium
ATCATTTACGATTGCATGGATGAACTGGCTGCGTTTAAAAATGCGCCCCCGGTTATCAAACAGCGTGGTGATGAATTGATGAAACGCGCCGATATTGTTTTTACAGGTGGCAGCAGTCTCTATGCCGCCAGGAAGGACAAACACCATAGCGTTCACCTTTTCCCCAGCAGCATAGACAGAAAGCATTTTGGCCAGGCCATGCAGCCCATTGCCGATCCCACAGATCAGTCAGCTATACCGCATCCACGCATCGGATTCTTTGGAGTGATTGATGAGCGAATGGATATAGAATTGCTTCGGTCTGCAGCTACCGCGAAGCCCGAATGGCAGTTTGTGGTGCTTGGACCGGTAGTAAAAATTGATCCCGCAACGCTTCCATCATTACCCAACATACATTACCTGGGCCAGAAGAGTTACCAGGAATTGCCCGCGTATTTGGCCAATTGGGATGTGGCCATGATGCCCTTTGCCATTAATGAGTCTACCAAATTTATCAGTCCTACCAAAACACCTGAATACCTAGCTGCAGGTAAACCGGTTGTCTCTACCGCTATCACCGATGTAGTAGATGGCTATGGTAAGACCGGCCTTGTATACATTGCCAATGATGCCGGAGAATTTGTAGATAAGATTGAAGCGGCATTGCATATTAAGGACAGAACAGCCTGGCTGAAAGAGGTGGATAGCCTGCTGGCGCAAGGCTCTTGGGACCGTACCGTGGAGCAAATGAACAATTATATAAACGCCGCGCTTACAAACGCAGCACAAAAAAGTACAAAAGAAAAGGAGGATGCCTATGTTTGATTTTTTAATTGTCGGAGCTGGTTTTGCAGGCGCAGTTTTGGCAGAACGTTTAGCCACGCAAGCAGGAAAGAAAGTACTTATCATTGATAAGCGTCCGCACATTGGCGGCAATACATACGATTACTTTGACAACGCCGGTATTTTAGTGCACAAATACGGTCCGCATATTTTTCATACCAATAGCAGGGAAATTTTTGATTACCTCGGCCAGTTTACCGCATGGCGCCCTTACGAACATCGGGTACTGGCAAGTGTAGATGGAAGATTGGTTCCGCTGCCCATTAACCTGGATACTATTAACCAGTTGTATGGACTCAACCTCTCTTCATCTGAAGTGGAAGCTTATTTTGCTGCCCATGCTGAAAAGAAAGAAAGAATACTTACGTCTGAAGACGTTGTCATCAGCAAGGTAGGCCGTGACCTGTACCAGAAGTTTTTTAAGAATTACACAAAAAAACAGTGGGATCTTGATCCTTCAGAACTGGATGCTGCCGTTGCTGCGCGCATACCTACCCGCAGTAACCGGGATGATCGGTATTTTACCGATACTTACCAGGCCATGCCTTTACACGGTTATACCCGCATGTTTGAGAAGATGCTAAACCATCCCAATATCAAGATCATGCTGAATACGGATTATAAAGAGATAGAAAAATATATTCCGTTCAAGGAAATGATTTATACCGGACCTGTTGATTATTATTTTGATTATTGCTACGGCAAACTTCCGTACCGTTCTATAGAATTTAAATTTGAGACGGCAGACCGGGAAGTTTTTCAACCAACGGGCACGGTTAACTATCCCAATGAGCAGGCCTATACCAGGATTACCGAATTTAAATACCTGACTGGTCAGCAGCACGCAAAAACATCTGTTGTATATGAATACCCTACCGCAGACGGCGATCCTTATTACCCCATTCCGCGGCAGGAGAACAATGAGTTGTACAAGCGTTACCAATTATTAACAACAGCGCTTCCGCATGTTCATTTTACGGGCAGGCTGGCTACTTACAAATACTACAATATGGACCAGGTAGTAGCACAGTCGCTAACCCTGTATAAGAAATTTGCTTTGTTAAAAGAAAATACGCGGCATGTCAACGGAAACAAATTACCAGTCCTGCAATCCTGAGGTATGGGGCGGCATTGAATGTACCATTAACCGCGTGGGTAATTGTTTTAGGGATCAGTTGATAGATGCAGGTCATTACAACCGTGCAGAAGATATTGCTGCCATTGCATCCCTTGGCATCAAAAAATTGCGCTACCCCGTGTTATGGGAAAAACACCAGCCGCTGGCGGATCAGCCAATTGACTGGAGCTGGACGGAGGCACAGCTGCAAATGCTCAAAGAGAATGGTATCACCCCCATTGCAGGTTTACTGCACCATGGCAGCGGGCCTGAATATACAAGCCTGCAGGATGATGCATTTCCGGAAAAGCTGGCAGCCTATGCAACGCTGGTGGCTACGCAATTTCCCTGGTTAGAGTATTATACACCTGTGAATGAACCGCTCACTACGGCTCGGTTCAGCGGTCTCTATGGATTCTGGTACCCGCATGTGAAGAATGAAAAGCAGTTTGTGGAAATGCTCTTGCGCCAGGTGAAAGGAATCATCCTTTCTATGGAAGCAATCCGTAAGATTAACCCGGAGGCTAAACTGGTACAAACTGAGGATCTTGCCAAGATACATAGTACGCCACTGCTCGCCTACCAGGCGGCCTTTGAAAACAAGCGCCGTTGGTGGACCTATGATTTGCTTTGTGGTAAATTCAATCGTCGCCACCCGGCCTGGGCCTATTTTATTTCATTGGGCATTCGGCCGTCTACACTGGATTTTTTTACAGAAAATTATTGCATACCCGAGGTGCTGGGCTTTAATTATTATGCAACCTCTGAACGTTACCTGGATCAGCATGTAGCAAACTACCCTCGTCATTTTCATGGTGGTAATGGCCGGCATAAATATGCGGATGTGGATGCAGCCAGCCAGGGCCGATGTGTTGGCCTGGGTGTTTTGCTTAAAGAAGCCTGGGAGCGTTATAAACTGCCGCTCGCGATAACAGAATGTCATCTTAACTGTACCCGGGAAGAACAAATGCGCTGGTTACAGGAAACCTGGACTACCTGTTGTTCGCTGGTACAGGAGGGTGTAAGCATTAAAGCAGTAACGGCCTGGTCGTTATTTGGATCGCACGATTGGGATAGCCTCCTGCTGGAACAAAACAATCACTATGAATCCGGCGTATTTGATCTTAGCCAGGGTTACTTACGGCCAACCATACTCACAAAGATGATAAGAACGCTTGCTGAGGGTAAGCCGTTTCATCATCCGCTCCTGGCAGAGAAGGGCTGGTGGGCCCCCTGCAAGGATGCAGCATCTTCCATCCATAAAAACAGGCCGCTCTTAGCCATTGATCTTGCTGCAGACATTTCTCCTTTTCAAAAAGTGAGTGAAATCAGAAAGATTCATTTTTTGACGTTCGCCGTTTCAGAAGATACGGTAGAGACAGGCATACAGGTGGATACACTTATAAAGACTCATCAACCCTGGGCAATAATGATTGCCATGGGCAACAATACCAGCGAAACATTGCCGGTCATTAAAATGATTGAAGCAATGGGACGTGCATACGCAATACCCGTTCTACTGGTTTCATCAGGCAATGATGATCTTTTACCGCTTACTGAAAATAACGAGCATACATTAATAGTACAAAACGACGGCGCAGACGGCATGAAATTCGCTGATAAGGCGCTGGATCTATTGATTGATGAGGAAACAGGAATATGGTGTGTGGCACAAACCGGTGTCCTCAAATTTGATACGGTAAACCTGGAACTATATTCTTAACATAAAATGTATGCATGGCAGGTAATAAATTTATGTTTTCTACCGGAATAGAAAACAGTTATCCGAACATCCTTTTGCCAGATGGCAGCACCAAGCGGATAGATGAAATGGAAAAGACAGACCATTACCGCCAATGGGCTACCGATTTTGAACTGGTAAAGCAGTTAGGCATTGAATTCTTGCGTTATGGCCCCCCTTATTACAAGACACACACAGGGCCCGGACAGTACGATTGGTCTTTTGCAGATGAAACCTTTCAGCGTTTAAAAGAGCTGCACATTACCCCCATTGTTGACCTGCTCCATTTTGGTATACCAGATTGGATGGGTAATTTTCAGAGCCCTGACTTTGCGCACTATTTTGCGGAATATGCCGGTGCTTTTGCGCGGAGATACCCTGATCTGCAGCTCTACACGCCCATCAATGAAATTTTTATTACTGCTATGTTCTCTGCCCAGTATGGATGGTGGAATGAACGGCTGCAATCTGACCATGCTTTTGTAACTGCATTAAAACATCTTTGCAAAGCCAATATCATGGCCATGCAGGAGATATTGAAAGTACAACCGGAGGCTACCTTTATTCAGAGCGAGTCTTCTGAGTACTTTCATGCCATGGACCCTGATGCGGTGCCACTGGCGAGGTTTCTCAACCAGAAAAGATTTCTATCACTGGATCTTACCTATGGTTACCCTTTAAATGTAACCATGTATGAATACCTGCTCAAGAATGGCGTTACCAAGGATGAATACAATTGGTTTAACCAAAACCAGGTAAAGGCGAAATGTATTATGGGGAACGATTACTACGTAACCAATGAACACCTTGTCTTCCCTAACGGGCATACGCAGGCAGCAGGAGAAATTTTTGGCTACTATGTTATTACGCACCAGTATTACAGGCGGTATAAGTTGCCGATAATGCATACGGAGACCAATATTAAAATGCCGGCTTGTAAAGAATGGTTGCTAAAGCAATGGGCCAATGTGCATCGCTTAAAACACGATGGTATACCCATCATTGGTTTCACCTGGTATAGCCTCTTACACCAGGTAGACTGGGATTCTGCCCTCCGGAATGATGCTGGCAATGTAAATGAGCTCGGACTGTTTGATCTGAACAGACAATTAATGCCGGTGGGCGATGCTTACAAGACCCTTATAGAAAACTGGAAGGATATCTTGAACGAAGAAAGCTATGGCTTAACATTTGACAATTGGTAGGATAGGATAATGGCAAAAAAAAGACGCACTGGAAAACCGGTGCGTCTTTTTTAGTTGTTCTCTATGCTAACGTATAAATTGCACATCCTCTTTTATAATATTAGCCGTAAAATGTAAAAACAGATCCGACGCCTCCAGCTTGTAATCGTTCTTATCACGAACGGGATACATACTCTCAGCCTGCATGTCCGCTAACTGGGTAAACTGCTCAAAGTTGGTGGTAGCCATGGGCTTTTTTTCTGCTGCCATAAAAAATGTTTAAAAGGTGTACAATAAGGGGCACAAACAATGTACCATCAATCTCAGCCTTCTCTGCTCGCTGAAAAGCCAATCTTTAACTCGGTAGTGTAGAAACTAATATACAGCCTGACTGAAGTCCTTTCTTGTTATAAATTTAATTCCCCTGGTAGTCTGCGCTGCTGATCCTCGTTTTTCTGGCGCTGAAATCGGTCAGCAGAAAAACAATCAAATAAACAATGCCCGTAGAAAGATAAAAAGTGAAACCGGTGCCGGATTGAATATGCCTCCAGTAAATAGACATAGCAAAGATAAGGAAAGCCAGCAACAATTCCAGCCACCCATGCATTAAAAAAGGAACCAGACGAATAACACCCCAGCGGTAAGCTGTGCAGAGCGATAGCAATAGTTGCATGCCCGCCAGCAGCAGGGTGGCATATTTTATAACAGCAGGCCAGGGCAAAAAGAATGCAGCAATAATCAGTACCGCTACGGTAAAGTAGTCTAAGAAGCTATGCAGGCGTTCGTTTATCAGTTTCATATAGATTTATCTAGCAGCCTTGCTGTTTAATCTTAGCATCTTACACAATTGTGCCAGGACTATCACCTGTTATAAAGTTTCGGCATATGCTTATTCCCGCTTTTTTTTATTGGCAGGGCCATACTGCAGGGGCATCGAATACGCGTTTGCAGGTTAGCGTGTTGAATCTCTGCCACCCTTCTTGCGTTATTGCCCGCCCGGCGCCTTTGCGATGATGGCATGATTATTACAACACTGTTTAAAAACCCAAATATCATGCGTACTAAAAATACTCTCGTTCTTATTATGATGGCTGGCCTTGGCTTCGCTGCCTGCAATAACGCCTCTAATACTTCTTCTGCTGCTACAGACTCATCCGGCAATACGTCTGCAAACATGGGGGCCAATGCGGCAGGTGCCGACAGTAACAGCGGCGCTACAACGGGTAAGGTGGGCGACAGCGCCAATGCGGCCCCGTCTGCGGCGCCAGACACGGCCGATATTGCCTTTGTAAGGAAAGCCGCAAGCGGTGGAATGCTGGAAGTTCAATTGGGCAATATGGCCGCCAGCAACGGAATGTCGCCCTCAGTAAAAAAGTTTGGAGAAATGATGATCACAGATCATACGCAGGCCAATACCAATTTGAAGTCAATCGCGCAGCAGTTGCAGATAAACCTTTCAGACAGCCTGCTGCCGGCACATGCGCATCACAAACAAATGCTTTCTGTTGCAAAAGGCAGCGCTTTTGATAAAGCCTACATGAAAATGATGGTGGAAGATCATAAGGAAGACATTGCTGATTTTCGGAAAGCCAGCAATAGCAAGAATAATATGATCAAGAACTTTGCATCGGAAACCCTGCCCGTGCTTAACAAGCACCTTGATTCTGCCACCGCCATTGCAGGTAGAGTAAAGAAGTAAATAACACAGTTTGTTTC
>DATJGC010000380.1:0-3054 GCA_035495345.1 Chitinophagaceae bacterium
GCAGGTTTCAATGTTGCCCACGCAACTCATTCTATACAATGGAAACGGATTGAAGGCATTGGAAAAAACGGAGATGGCATCAGCAGCTTCCCGGTTACAGCGGCTGTGGCGTTAGACAGTACCAGCCCATGCCTGCAATACCATGTCATCACCAGCAGTAAAGACAGCTTGCAAATCTCCTGGTACTTCTCTCCTACCCTTAACTTTTTGAACGCGCCGGAAGGACTGCGTTTTGCGGTGTCTGTAGACGATGAAGCGCCACAGGTAATGGCGCTCAATAAAGATGATAACGGACCGGCCTGGAACAATTGGGTAGCGAGCAATACCATTATTAAAACATCATTGCACTATATTGCAAAGCCCGGCAAACATATCATCAAATACTGGCTGGTAGACCCGGGCATAGTACTGCAGCATATTGTAGGGCGTTTCAGGCCGGCGGCAGCACCCACTTACCTGGCGCCACCTGTTACCTATTAACTTTAAAAACCAACAGCAAAATGATAACAACCAGAAGATTTTTTTCCTTTGCGCTGGTGGCAGCCCTGTTAACGGCTTGTACCAGTACAAAAAAGGCGAGCAGCAGCCAGCCGCTGCCCTCTTTAAAAGACAAATTTAAAAATGCCTTTGCCATTGGCACTGCCATGAACAGTGCGCAGATAGAAGAACGAGACCCCGCCGCTGCCGCGCTGATACCACAACAATTTAATGTGGTAACCCCAGAGAATATCATGAAGGCAGAGGTGATACACACGGGCTGGGACCAGTACAATTTTGACATGGCAGACAAACTGGTGGCCTATGCTGCCAAACATGCTATAAAAGTAAATGCGCACACGCTTATCTGGCACAGCCAGCTGCCGGCATTTATGAGAAGGGTAAAAGATGCTGATTCTGTACGGCAATATTTTACCAACCACATTACTACCGTAGCTTCCAGGTATGATGGAAAAGTGTATTCATGGGATGTGGTAAACGAAGCATTGAATGAAGATGGCAGTATGCGGAAGTCGATCTTCCTGCAATCACTGGGCGATGATTTTGTGGTAGAAGCTTTTCGCCTGGCGCAAAAAGCAGCGCCAAATACTAAGTTGTATTATAACGATTATAACATAGAGCAGCCGAAAAAGAGAGCAGGTGCCATTGCCCTTATCAAAAAGATACAGGCCGCTGGTGTAAGAATAGATGGCGTGGGTATACAGGGACATTGGAGGTCGTATGATCTGCCGCTGGAAAATATTGAGAAGAGTATCCAGGAATTTTCGGCGCTGGGTATTGAGGTGATGTTTACGGAACTTGACCTGAGCGTGCTGCAAAACCCCGGCCCGGTAACCGCAGATGTTGGTCAAACCACCAGCTATACAGACCGCATCAACCCATACAAAACGGCCCTGCCTGATTCATTGCAACAGCAACTGGCAAAAGCCTATGGCGATCTTTTCAGTTTATTTATGAAGTATAAATCAAGCATTACCAGGGTCACTTTCTGGGGATTGAATGACGGACAATCCTGGCTTAACGACTTCCCTGTAAGAGGCAGAACCAATTATCCGTTGTTGTTCGACAGGCAGTATGCCCCAAAACCGGCTTTCTATGCCGTTATCAATACTGCAAATAAATAATCAACCATTACCAATTCAAACGCCATGAACCCCAGTGAACACAAGTTATCCGTAGTTGAAAAAATTGGTTATAGCCTGGGCGACCTGGCGGCCAACCTGATATTTCAGACCCTGGTTACCTTTCTTGCCTTTTTCTATACAGATGTTTACAAGATACCCGCGGGTACCGCCAGTTTTATCATCACCTTCTTTGGTTTCATCGGCGCCTTCTTCAACCTGGTAATGGGCGCCATTGCAGACCGTACCCAAACCCTCTGGGGCAAATACCGCCCCTGGCTGCTGTGGACGGCCCTGCCCTTTGGCCTCATTTCCTTGTTGGCCTTTAGCACGCCTGATTTTGGGCAAACCGGTAAGATAGCCTATGCCGCCATTACCTATTTCTTACTTATTCTTATTTATTCAGCCAATAACCTTCCCTATTCTGCGCTCAGCGGTGTGTTAACAGGCAGCATGAAAGAACGCAACAGTCTTTCCGCCTACCGTTTTGTAGCCGTCATGGTGGCGCAGTTTATCATCCAGGCCCTGCTTAGGCCGCTTGCCTTATCCATTGGCCATGGAAATGAACAGGTGGGCTTTGAAAAAGTGATGTTCTTCTTTGCCGTGGTAGGTGTTATCTGTTTTATAATTACTTTCTTAACCACCAAGGAACGGGTGGTGGCAGTTACAACAGAAAAAAACAGTGTAAAGCAGGATATCAAAGACCTTTTACGCAACAAGCCCTGGATCATTATGCTGTTGCTCACCATCTTTGTTTTTATTACACTCGCGCTTAAGGGTGGCATGTACGTATACTATTTCAAGTACTATCTCAACCCGGAAAGCCAGGCGCTCTTTCTGGACCAAATTGGCTTTAATCATTTCATTGCAGGGCTCAACAAATCCATTACTGGTATGGGACTGGGAGAATTTGAATGGCCCAAGGAAGCTTATACATCGGCCAATAGCCTCTTCAATGCTGCCGGTATTATCTTCATGATCTTCGGCATCTTTTTTTCAAAACCGCTGGCCGACCGTTTTGGCAAACGAAATATTTTTGGCATCTTTCTTTTCTTGTCTGCCCTCTGCCTGGTGATGTTTAAATTTTACCCGCCCACAGCCATAGGCGCGGTCTTCATTACCCAAATTCTGCATGGTTTCTTTTATGGCGTTACCATTCCTTTGTTGTGGGCCATGATTGCGGATGTGGCTGATTACAGCGAGTGGAAAAACAAGCGGCGGGCCACGGCCATCATTTTTTCTGCTATGATACTCGGCTTGAAAATAGGATTGAGCCTTGGCGGCGGCCTCGGCGCGTTTATACTCAGCACCTATGGGTACGATGCCAATGCGCCGCAGCAAACAGCCGCGGCTGTAAACGGCATACAGATGTCTGTAAGCGTATATCCCGGGCTCATTTTTATAGTGGGCTGCCTGCTGTTGTTTGGCTACGCCA
>DATJGC010000381.1:0-5683 GCA_035495345.1 Chitinophagaceae bacterium
AGAATGCCTTCTATAAGATTCAATTTACAAGACAAGGTGTGATCACCAGCCTGTGGGATAAACGCACCGGGCGTGAATGTGTGAAGGCATTTGATAAATTGTATTGCAACGACCTGGGATCTGGCAGTGGTAATGAAGGCGACACACTCCGTATAGAAAACAGGGGCAGTGTTTCTGCAACATTGGTTGCCAGCAGCTACAAACCCGTAAAACATATCAGCAAGCTTACCTTGTTTGAGCACAATGACAGGATAGAACTGGAGAATTACCTGCTGCAGAACCCGGATGCAAAGCCCATCACCTATTCTTTTTCATTTAACCTGCAGAATCCATCTACCTGGCATGAGGAAGCCGGCGCCATCCTGCTTGCAAAAACAACCGCAAAAGGCGGTCATTATGCAGATACTGCCAACCGGGTAGACTGGCTGGCCATGAACCATTTTGCAGCGCTGACAGATACCAATAGCAGCTTCACCGTTTCTAACCGCGATGCGTATTTTATGAAGACGGGTAAGAGCAGCGTTACCCAGCTGGATGATAGCACTGCACACATAAAAGTAATGGCCACTGCGCAGGTAGACAATGCACTGGGTATTGTAAACCAGGATGGCGATGATTACTTTGAAAACTTTTTTGCACTGCAACCGCGGTCGGGTAACTTTAGTGCGGGCAGCTCCATGCGTTTTTCGCTTGAACACCAGAACCCGCTGGTAGCTGCACGTATAACCGGGGGCAGGGCCTATGATGCAAAACAATTTTCATTGTTTTCTGTACCAGACAGCAATGTATTGGTATGGGCTACAAAGCCTGCAGAAGAAGGCATTTCAAATGGCCTCATTCTGCGGCTCTGGAATTTCAGCCCCGCCAATAAACAGGTTGTGTTAAACGCAGCAGCAGGTATTGAGAAAGCCTTCTCTACCACGCATATTGAAACAGGTGATACAATGCTGCCGGTGAAAGCACAACAGCTGCAACTTGCGGTGGGGCATCACAGAATGAACAGTTACCGGCTGTTCCTTCGGCAGGGCAGCACAACAGGCAATCAATAAAGAACTTTTTATAACGGCTTTGAGCAATGCAGGAACAACAAAAGGATCTATACATTGGCGTAGACATTGGCGGTACCAGAACAAAGTTTGGCCTAGTAGATATCATCAGCGGCCAGGTATTGGAAAGTATGGTGCAACCCACCGAGACCCTGCGGGCGCAGGTCTTTATTGAACAGGTACAAGAGGTGCTGGAGAGTTTTACCGCCGTTGCGCTGGCGCAGGGCAGGCGGGTTAAAGGCATCGGGTTTGGCATACCCGGTTTTACAAATGCTGAAGGCCTTGTGGTTACTACGTATGATTTTCTGCGTTTCATGGAAGATTACCCCCTGCAGCAAATCATCCAGGAAAAATGTGGTGTACCCTGCCGGCTAGACAATGATGCGCGTACCATTGCACTGGGTGAAGCCCTTTATGGTGCCGGTAAACATTACAAGCGCGTGTTAACACTAACCCTTGGCACCGGCCTGGGCGTTGGCATGGTGGTAGACGGTGCCTTTACCAATGCGTTACCACTGGCCCATATGGGTGGTCATATTACTATTACGCAATCTCCTGAGCGTTGTTATTGCGGCAAAACAGGTTGTTTGGAATCGCTGGTAAGTGCCTCGGCCTTTGCAAAAGCTGCGGAGGCTTGTAACGGCCTGGAAGCATCAGTGCCAGGCGTATTGGCTGCGGCAGCGGACGGCCGCAAAGATGCGCTGCAGATAGTAGAAACCATTGCCGGTTATCTGCATACAGGTATTCACAACTATGTTAACCTTCTTGCTCCTGATATTATTGTACTGGGCGGCGGTATTGCTAAGGGATTGCAACCCTATCTGCCACTTATAAAGGGCCAAAGTTATGCAGCGGCCTATCCTGCTTACCAGTTTGAGCTGGTTGTTTCTTCATTGCAAGAGCTGGCGGGCATCGCCGGAAGTGCCGCATTGTTTATCCAACAAAATACTAACAGGCCATGAAGCTGATGCAAAATAAATGGTTTCTTTTTGCGGTAGCCGCCGGCCTTTTGTGGGGGCTGTGGGGCGCCATTGCAAAAGTTATTTCAGAGGACGTGAGCCCGTATATGAACCACTTGCTGTTTACCATCGGCATGTTGCTTACCCAGCCCCTTGTGCTCCGTAAATGCAGCAGGGCACAGTTTAACCGCAAAGGTTTTGCCTGGGGTTGTGCGGCAGGTTTCTTTGCCATAGCAGGCAATATTGCCGTGTTCTATGCTTTTAGCACGGGTGGTAAAGCCTCTATTGTTATTCCGGTTACCAACCTGTACCCGCTGGTAACCATCTTAATTGCAGTGATAGCCTTTAAAGAAAGACTCAATGCGGTTAATGTGGCAGGTGTTCTGCTGGCGCTGCCGGCCATTGTATTGCTCTCTGGCCAAACCATTTTATTTTCTGACCCTGCGGCTTTTTTTAAAGAGATTGGTTTGCATAACTGGTTCCTGTTTTCTATCGGTGCTATTTTTTCATGGGGTGTGTTTAGCGCGCTGCAAAAGATTACTACCAATCATTTATCTGCAGAATGGTCTTACACCGCCTTTGTAGTAACATCCGTGCTGATAAGTATTGGCTTTGTTTGCGCTGGCCAGGTAAAACTTTCTATTTCTACACAGACCTGGTGGCTGGGCAGTATTGCCGGACTGGTAAATGGACTGGGCGTGCTGGCAAGTTTTGCCGCGTACAGGGCAGAAGGCAAGGCAGCAGCCGTTACTACCATTGCAGGTGCGCTGCAACCGGTTTTTACGATTGTACTGGCCGTATTATTTTTAAAAGAAAAGATTACGGGTACAGAGCTTACCGGCATACTGCTGGCCATAGCCGGTGCATTATTATTATCTTACGAAAAGAAAACAGCCGCGGCTGTTCAACCTGCATAACTTCAAAAAAATTGTTTCATGTTTTCAGAAATCAAAGAAATGCCTTTGCGCGCCCAGGACTTCCTGCGCAACACCAAAAAATTTACCCTGCCATTGGGTGTTCCCTATATTGGTATGGGGTCTTCTTACTTTGCGCCGCTATGCTTTAAATACATGGGTATGGATATCTATCCTGAAATGGCATCAGAGTTTTTTAACTACCTGCACCCGGTAAAAAAATGGCCTACTGCCGTGTTGCTCTCACAATCTGGTAAGAGTTCTGAAGTACTATGGTGCAGTAGCCTGTTTGAACAATATACTGCCATTACCAACGATAGTAGCAGTCCGCTGGCTGCCAACGCCGCAAACGTAATTCAACTGCAGTCCGGTGAAGAAAAATATTCTTCATCAAAAACTTATCTTAATACATTGCTGGCATTATTCACCGGGTTTGGGATAGACGTAAAGGATACGGTGGCACTGCTGCAAAAAAAGGTTGCAGCATATGAAGCACAGGGGCGCCAAATGGCAGAAGAGATTTATACACTCTTGCAGGCCGGCAAGGTAAATGGGCTATACATCACCGGTAGCGGGCCCAATGTTGGTACTGCCCTGCAGGCGGCGCTGATCATGAGCGAAACCACCAAGCTGCCCTTCAACGGCATGGCCCTCGCCCAGTACGACCATGGCCCAAAAGAAACTGCCAATAACAGCATTATCATTAATATTCTTTCAGAAGGAAAGTCGTACGACCGTACAAAGAAGCTTGCTGCCAGCCTGCAGGCCGCGGGGGCCAGGGTATTTACGGTAGAAGAGCCGGCGGTAACGGAAGACCAATCCGTTATTCCCAATATTGTGGTGTTTAATTATCTTTCTTATTATCTCTCTCAAAAGCTCGGTATTGCAGACATATTTGTAGTGGGCGGCAAGGTTACCGAGGTGGAAGCCTAGCACTGCGCACTGCTGCAGGTTTCATGGTGTTTCAATTTTTTGCAGGGTGCTTCCCTGCTTGCGGTAGCGGGCGGGCGATACACCCATCTGCTGCCTGAACAGGCGCGAGAAATACAGGGGGTCTGCAATGCCCAGTTCATACGCAATTTCGCTGACGCGAAGTTTGCTGAAATGCAACAATTGACAGGCTTTTTGAACCCGCAGGTAATTAAAATATTCAATGGGCGCATAGCCGGTCTCTTCCTTAAACTTTCTGGAAAAAAATGAGACGGATAAATTGGCTGCACCGGCAATATCCTGCAGTGAAATTTTTGCCGATAGTTTTTGTTGCATAAACGCAATGGCCTTGTCGGTAGCGCCCGCTTGCTGCACATTGGTGATTTCCTGCTGAAACTGGTCGGGTATCATCAGGCTTGCCAGGTAATATTGCAGCAGCAGGTTGGCAAACAATAAATTGGTATTGCTATAACCCTTTAGCAGGGTATTGCCAATCTGCTTAAAAACTGTGTCTCGCTTTGCAGAGAAGCTCACGGGTATCGGCTTAATTTGTCTTCCTTTATCTCCCGTGATAGCCTGTACCAGTGAAAGACAATTTTTTCCCTGCAGGTGAAACCAGTAAATGGTCCAGGGTGCTTCTTCATCGGCCCAATAGGCATGCGGTATGCCCGGCGGCAATAAACAAAGATGACCGCTCTCCAGTACCATCTTTTTTTTTCGGCTTTGTATCCAGCCGCGCCCGGCAGTGCAATAAATGAGGATCAGATCTGAAATGCCCGCCGGCCTTTGAAAATAATGATGCAGGGCCTTGGGGTAAAACCCCATACGCGCAATGTATAAAGCGTTTACCAGCGAGAGTTGTCTGCATTGGGCAATCACCAGCCTTGGAATTTCAATGATCAGCTCGCCCTCAAACCCGCGGTGTTTTTGAATATCTCTTCTCATACGGCTTTTCTGGAGCAATAAAGGTAAGGGTAAAATAATCCATGTTTTAAGCAAGATTGTTCATTTGCCAAATGGCCGGAACAGCGCAATTTTATCATCTGCCGAAGCGGCTGGCTCATTCTGATGATGGGTGTTACGCTTAAAAGGCATTGCTACCATGAAGCGAGATTGTCCATATCTGCCATATGATGTTTCAGCCGTGCGGCATTGCTGCTTGCTGGCCCTGCTTATGATATCCCACCTGGCCACACATGCACAAACTGAATTTGCGCATTGGAACAAGGCGCAGCTGGTATTAGACAATGGCATTGTACATCGTGAAATTGCTTTGCCGCAAGACAGCGGCCAGTACGGCACCAGCCTCTACCGTACAACAGACACTGCCAATGGTTTCTTTGATGCCCATAGCCCCGACTTCTCCTTTACACTGAATCAACAGTCTTATGCAGGCGCAGGCCATTGGTTGCTGCTGGGTATTGAGCGCTGCCATGATTCCCTGCAGGGGTCGGGTGCCACCGTGCAATTGCAAAGCGCGGATAAGAAACTGCAACTGTATATCAATTACCTGCTCTACCCCGGCCTGCCTGTAATAAGGAAGAGTCTACGCATACAAAACCTTGGCCAGGATACGGTGGCACTGGAGGCTGTAAATGTTGAGCAACTATCACTCACCAAATATTTTCCCAATACCTATAGCTGGGTGTTTAGTGATTATGGAAGACGCCGTTCACCGGGCGCTTATGAAAGCAATAAACAGGATGCGTTAGTCATTCTGCATAACCCCAGCTGGCAACAGGGTATTGTAATGGGCAACGAAGCCCCCGGCGTCATGAAAAGAACCAGCGTTTTCTGGGAGGCGCCGGAAATATGTATTGGGCTTACCGGCACG
>DATJGC010000382.1:0-5777 GCA_035495345.1 Chitinophagaceae bacterium
CAAATTTTGAAAGGCAGCACCGATCGTTCTACTGATATAAGATTCAGAAGTACGATGCCTGTATCGGCCTTAAATGCTCTTCCGAGGGCTTTTGAACAGGTATTTCACCGAGATAGGAAAAAAACAGATGGTGGTGAAGCGGATATTAAAAATGGCAGGTATATCACGATTCTCTTCAGCCTTGGCTTACTATTCTATTGTTTTCGTTTTGCTGCTGAACTATGCTCTCCGGTAGCGGGTTGTTTTGTAATGGCCTTTGTTGCTTTTGACCCTAATGTGATAGCGCATAGTCGCCTTGTAACAACCGATCTTTTTGCGGCGCTCTCATTTATTGCTACCATTTATCATCTTTGGCGCTGGCTGGACAAAGGGCATCAGCCGCATTTTTATTACTGGTGCCTGGCCATTGCCATTGCCCAATGCTGCAAGCCTAACAGTATTATATTGTACCTAATCTGCGCAGTTCCCATATTATTCCATTTACTTCAAAATGGTTCAAGGTTGAGGCCTGTACCTATATTTAAAAGAGCTGCCTTTTTTCTTGCAGCGCAATTATTCATTATCAACGCTGCCTTTTTATTTCAAGGGCCGTGGGGAGAAACATTGGGTCAACATCATTTCCATAGCGCCTTTTTTCAATCGCTGCAAAAGGGGGCACTATCTAAAATACCTATCCCATTCGTAAACGCATACGTAGAAACGTTCGACCTGGTGCAATATGAGTTGGAGACATTTGACGGAACTGCACTTAATTATCTGTTGGGAGCGTTGCGGTATAAATCCGGTTTCTGGAATTATTATTTGGTATGTTTTTTCTTTAAAACCCCGGTATTAACCTTGTTCGCAATTGCCGCCGGAACCTTGCGTTGGCTCATTGCGGGCAAATACCGGACATTCTTGTTGTATGGAGCATGGCCTGCAGCCTTTGTTTTTCTCCTTCTTAGCAACGCTGCCATACAAAGCGGGTACCGCTACCTGATTCCGGTTTCCTGCCTTATGACCGTTTTTGCAGCCCCGGTAATGGATTATTTATGGCAGAAGTCAAAACTGGTTGCGTTCATTGTACTGTTGCTTCCATTGGTGGAAAGCGTTTCTGTATTTCCAGACTATATTTCATACACTAATTATTTTGTCCCAAACAAGAAGCTTGCCTATCGCCTATTTGCCGACAGCAACTTACAATGGGGGCAAAGAATAACGGCACTGAAAGCCTTTATGGCAGCTCATCCCGGCTACCTGCTTGAACCAGCTGTACCTACTACCGGTATGATAATAGTTGATGTAAACCAGCTTGTTGGCATTCAGCAGCCCGGGAAATTTGCGTGGTTGCGGAGGTCTTACCTCCCTGTTGGCACTATTGGTGGCTGCTATCTTATATTCAACGTAACCGCCACCAACACAGATTTTCCTCAAAAAATGCTTCAAAAACAGCAATGAAAAAACTAAGTCAATTTCTTAAAACCTGGGGCATTCATTGCTTGTTATTGCCCATGTTCTTTATTCTCCATAATTATCTGATGTATTATGGTCTTTTACCGATTGCCCTGGCCGTTGCTACGCTGGCAGTAATTTTACTGATATCGTTCCTGTACTTAATAATTACATACTATTTGACACAAAATGTTCATAAAGCGGCTCTTATCGCCACACTACTTTCATTTTTCTTTTTTTTCTACGGAATTTTTAAAGACTTTATTTCAAATATGCTGTATTTGCCAATGCTGGCAAAACATAGGTTTCTGTTACCCGTGTTGGTAGTGCTTGCGATTGTATTGGTAATGTCCATTTTGAAAAAGACGAAGTTCGGCAAAATAAACCTGTTTCTTAATTTGCTCCTGCTTTCGTGTATTACCGTTGACGTATTCTCGATTTTGAAACCCGGTGGCGCGGCGCTGCACAAGTCCAAATCATTGGTGTCAAATAACATGCTGGCAGTTGAAAATTTACCGGTACCTGCAGACAAGCCAGACGTTTATTTTTTGCTGTTTGATTCTTACCCAGCTACGCAATACCTAAGCAGCTATTTACATTATGATAATAGCGAAATGGAGAAGAAGCTGCTCGCCAGAAACTTCCGCGTAATTCTTCACCCAAAGAGTAATTATAACCGAACAGCTTTCTCCATGGCATCTGAGCTCAATTTTGAGCATTTTCAATCGCTTAATAACGGCAGTACGATTACGCCTCAACATTATACGCAGGCCCTTTTGGCTATACAGAACGGATTGGTGCCCAGGGTATTTGAACATTTAGGCTATGCAGTTCATAATTTGTCTGTGTTTGATATTGGGGCAACGTCGCCTATATTTAAGGAGGGATTTTTATCGATGCCCGGGCTTGACATGTTGCTATTTAATACTTGTCCTGCCAGGATCAGGAGTGATATTGGATGGAAATTCGTAGCTGATAGAATGGACTATCAGGACCCCGGGCGCTTGTCGATTGCAGCCATCCAAAAAGTAAAATTTGCCAGGTTTGCCTACCGGGAGTTTACTCGTGTAGCATTAGATTCTGTTGTACAACTTGCTGGCGAAAGCAGCCTCTCTCCAAAGTTTGTGTATGCACATCTTATGCTGCCTCATCCGCCATTCTTTTACGATGAGAATGGGAGACCTGGCGCTTCTGACTCAATTCTTCCGCTGACAACCCATTCTAATCCCCGGCGATTTCTTCAATATTTACAATACACCAACAGAGTTATGCTGGCAGTAGTCGACAGCATCCGCTCAAAAACCGCAGGCAAGGCAGTTATTATAGTGCAGAGCGATCATGGGTCAATTGATTTCGATAACGTTCCCATTACTCAGGAGCTGAGATTGCAAAACTTTTCTTCCTTCTATTTTCCTGACAGAGCATACGAGCTGTTGTACGACAGCCTTAGCAATGTCAACACTTTTCCCATTCTCTTCAACAAGTATTTTAAAACGGCGATACCGTTGCAAAACGACTCCTTTACGGTCTTAAAGTAATAGTTCTACACTTGGCCGTTAATAGTAAGTTTTGGGTATCGTCCCTATTAGAATCGGACATTTAAAAGCTAGCAAACCTGTCGGCTGCATTTTTGCCGTTCAAAATTTTCCAGTAGGTTTGCGGCAAAGAATTGATAATGGAAACAGTTGCGCGTTCAATAGAAGAAATCACCGCTATTTATAATACACCGCTCTTAGAATTGATATACCAGGCTGCCACCGTTCATCGCACCCACCATAATACGGCTGAAGTGCAGGTATGTACCCTGCTTTCTATCAAAACAGGAGGCTGCAGCGAAGACTGCGCCTATTGCCCGCAGGCCGCTCGTTATAATACCGGTGTGCAGGTACAGGCACTGATGCAGACGGAAGACGTAATGGCCTATGCCGCCAAAGCAAAGGCCGCAGGCTCTACTCGTTTCTGCATGGGCGCCGCCTGGCGCGAAGTGCGCGACAACCGCGATTTTGACCGTGTAATAGAAATGGTAAAAGGCGTAAACACCCTGGGTATGGAAGTATGCTGCACCATGGGTATGCTTACAGAAACACAGGCAAAAAAGTTGCACGATGCCGGCCTCTATGCCTATAACCATAACATTGATACCTCAGAGGAACATTATTCAGACATCATTACCACCCGCACGTATACAGATCGATTGCAGACCTTAGAAAATGTACGCCGCGCAGGCATCAGCGTTTGCAGTGGCGGCATCATTGGCCTGGGCGAAACGCATGAAGACAGAATTGGTATGCTCCATACGCTGTGCAATTTACCCAAACACCCTGAGAGCGTGCCCATCAATGCACTGGTAAGAGTAAAAGGAACACCGCTGCAGGATAATAAGAAAGTAGATATCTGGGAAATGGTACGCATGATTGCCACCGCCCGTATTATTATGCCCAGCACCATGGTAAGACTCAGCGCCGGCAGAACCGAAATGACGGTAGCAGAACAAGCCATGTGCTTCATGGCTGGCGCCAATTCCATCTTTGCCGGGGATAAGCTGCTAACCACACCCAACCCTTCCTTTGATGAGGATATGGCAATGTTTAACTTGTTGGGACTGCAGCCAAGAGAAGCATTTAAAAACGAAACATCCACGCAGCAAATAACAACGGATGCCGTTACTAACGAACCGGCGCCATTGCTGTCGTAAACCATTCCGACATATACTCCTGCACTTCTTTGCAGATATACCGCATGCCCGACTGCACCTCTTCAATGGCGTGCAGTATCTCTTCATAAGAAGAGTTTTTGGTAACGTAGCCGTGGGCACCGGCTTCCAGCATGCGCCGCACGTAAATGCCTTCCTTATGAATTGACATGCCAATCACTTTTACGGAAGGGCACATCTTTGCAATGATGGCCGTTGCTTCAATGCCAGAAACAGGTTGCATGTTTATATCCATCAAAAATACATCGGGCGAAAAATCAGCCGCGGCGGCAATGGCTTCCTTACCGCTACTGCATGACACCACTACTTCATAAGCAGGATTGCGCGATAGAATCAGTTTCCAAATCTCTCTCATTTGTGCATGATCGTCTGCAAGGGCTATTCTAATCATATGTAATGGATTTGTGGTAATGGGATGCACAACATGCCACCGTTGCAATTGTTGCAATAATTATGGCGTTGGTTGATGCTTAAAGGCAGCGGTTGATGAAGACAGAGGGGCAGGATCAATTCTTGCATGAAGTAAATTTATTTACACGAGATGCTGAAAGAAATTTTCTTTAATGGAAAGTTATTTTCAAAATAAAAATGACAGTAAGGATTTACACGTAAGAAAAAATTTGCCGGCCTGTAAAAAAATATAAATTGGAGTAACCTAATTGCAGAAATTCTGCTTACACTGCCTGCCTGGTACGCTACTTCATAACTTCGTGAAGCATGTTCCGGATGACCTAAGGTGAGTTGGTATTTTATAAGTTGCAGCCGCCGTTCATTTAAAGATTTGCAATGTGCAATCAGCACCAACCGCGCCTTTAAATAAAAATCCCGCATACAGGATGCGGGATTATATTGCAAAACAAACTATAGGCTACTTAATGTACCAGTGCCAGATCAAGTACCTGCTGCATCGTTTTTACATAATGAAATTTCACGCCTTTGATAAACGCAGATTCTATATCCTGCACATCTTTTTCATTCTGCCAGCAAAGAATAATTTCTTTTAACCCCGCACGTTTTGCGGCCAGCACTTTTTCTTTGATGCCACCAACGGGCAATACCTGCCCGCGCAGCGTTATCTCGCCCGTCATTGCCAGGTAAGGCTTTACTCTTTTTCCACTGATGGCAGAAGCCACCGAAGTCATCATGGTAACACCGGCACTGGGCCCATCCTTGGGTACCGCACCCTCCGGAACGTGTATGTGAATATTGTTTTTGGTAAAGACCTGGGGATCTATATTCAGCTTTCTTGCATTAGACTGCAGGTAGGTTAGCGCGGTAGAAGCACTTTCCTTCATTACATTACCAAGATTGCCGGTTAATTTCACTTCACCCTTGCCCTCGCTCAGGCTGGTTTCAATAAAGAGTATGTCGCCGCCTACATATGTCCAGGCCAGTCCCACGGCTACGCCCGCCATATTAGCGGTCTTATAAATTTCATTGCTGTAACGCGGCTTGCCCAAAATCCTTTCTACATCTCCGTTAGAAAGCGTTGCCTTCAACTTTCCTTTGATGGCATATTCTTTTGCCTGGTTGCGCATCATAGAAGCCAGCTGCCGATCCAATTCACGCACGCCGCTTTCACGCGTATAGTCTTCAATAATTTTCTCCAGCACTTTATCGCTGATCTTAAAAT
>DATJGC010000383.1:0-3442 GCA_035495345.1 Chitinophagaceae bacterium
GGTAGATATTACGGTGAAGGAAGATCTGCCCGGAGTTACAAAACGGTTGCAAGCGCTGGGCCTGCAGGTAACGGGCATCTATGGCCGGGTAATTTCAGGTCTTTTGCCTGTAAACGCAATACCCCTGCTGGCTATAATGCCGCAGGTACAGTATGCAAGACCAGCTTACAAGCCAATGCACCAACGGCAACAGGTGCGGCCTTCTATGCAGCGCTTTCCAATGTTGCCTGCGGCGAAGCCTGTGCCCGTTATCAGCCAGGGCGATACGGCCCAGCTTTCTTACCAGGCCAGAAAGAAAATGCACGTAGATGGCAAGGGCGTAAAGTTGGGGATACTGTCAGACAGCTATGATAATCTTGGTACGGCAGCCGATGGAGTGCGCGGCGGCGAGCTGCCGGGGGCGGGCAATCCTTTTAATGATCGTAAGCCGGTAATTGTGCTGCAGGATCTTGACAATGGCACAGGCACCGATGAAGGCCGTGCCATGGCAGAAATTGTACATGATGTGGCGCCCGGCGCCGAAATAGCGTTTCATACGGCATACCTGGGCCAGGCCAATTTTGCACAGGGCATACAACAACTGGCCGACAAGGGTTGCCAGGTAATAGTAGACGATGTCTTTTATTACGATGAGCCCTTTTTCCAGGATGGCATCATTGCACAGTCTGTAGACCATGCAAAAAAACGGGGCGTGAGTTATTTTTCCGCGGCCGGTAACAACTTTAATAACTCTTACGAGAGTGACTACCGTTCTTCCAACGCGCAGCTGCTGGGCGCAGGCAACGGAACAGCACATAACTTTAGTGCCCCCGCGGATCTGCCGCGGTATTACCAGCCCATCTACATCCCCCCGGGCGGATCTTTTATTGCTTCTTTTCAGTGGGATCAGCCCTCTTTTTCTGCCGGCGGCCGCGGGGCTGAAAGTGACCTGGATATCTACCTCTTAGACGTAAACGGCAGCATTGTAGCGCAGGGAGCCGCCGATAATATTGCCAGCGGAGACCCCATTGAAGTAATGGGGTATACCAACCAGACCAGCAACTATACTTTTTTTATCATTATCATGAAGTTTGCGGGCGCGGATCCTTCTCACCTCAAGTACAATATGTACAACAATGGCCAATTTTATCTTACCAGTCCGCCCATACCCGGTTTGTTTGCACCTACACTGGTAGGCCATGCAAAAGCAGCGGGCGCCATTGCAACGGCAGCGGGCTTTTATGCCAGCACCCCTTCTTATGGTGTAGACACGCCCCGCGTAGAATGGTTTTCATCGCTGGCGGGCGTACCCAATTATTTTGACCTGGCCGGCAACCGGATAGCAGCCGTCGTTCGCCCTAAGCCAGACATTACCGCACCCGATGGCGGCAATACTTCCTTTTTTGATCCTTTTGGCAATGGCGACATACCGCAGGACGCAGAAAGCTACCCCAACTTTTTTGGTACATCGGCCGCAGCACCACATGCAGCCGGCGTGGCGGCGCTGATGATAGAAGCCGAGAAGCTGGGCCATTTAACGCCAGACCATATAAAAGGCGTGTTAGCGGCTACCGCTATTGATATGGATAATATCTATACGGAAGGGTTCGACCGTGGCTTTGATGATAACACTGGGCCTGGTTTTATCAATGCTTACAATGCCGTGGCGCAGGTAGATTTCCCGAAATTGTATATCAAGGATCTTTCACTGCGGCCGCTATGTTCAGACAACCCTGCGGCGGCCCGTTACTTCCAAATAAACAATCCCAACCCATTTGCCGTGCAGGCGCACTGGTTAGTTATTGGCACCAACCAGCAGGGTAGCTTGCTGGCGCCACCGGGGCAAAGCATCATCAGCACGCAGACAGTAAGCATTGGCAATTTGCAACTATCCAACCCCGTTATACTTGATTGGGAAGATAACCTTGGCTTTACCCGGCTAGACATACAAACCAGCAGTCGGCAGGCCTGCGGCCCATCAGCAGAAAGAGTACTGGCCGAACAACAGCCCGCTGAAGTGCTGCCAAGGCCCCTGCTGGCAGAGGTCTTCCCTAACCCTTCCCGCACAACGTTTAAAGTCTATTTGTCACTGGCAGAGACATTACCGGTACAATTGCATTTGTACAGCTTGGATGGCCGCGTACTCCTGCAAAAACAGGTGGCTGCAGCAAGGGGTATTGTGCCCATTGATGCCGTACCTTACAAGCCGGGTATGTACCTGTTGCGTGTACGCCAGGGCAATTTCAGCAAAACCATTAAACTCATAAAACAATAACCCTTAGGGGAAAAGCTTAGCAGTCTCGCCAGCCAAAAAAAGCTCGCATACAATACAGGCCATAGGTAAAAACCATTGATAAAAGCAAGGCGGTTTTTGCTTAACTTTAGTATTCTTACAAAGCATATGAAATACAGGATGTTCTTGGTTGTCCTGCTGCTGATGGGTACGATTGCTGCCGCTGTTTCCTGTTTTAACAATAAAACGGGTAATGACAGTGCTGCGTTGCCGGATGTAGTAAGCTACAATTTTCAGATAAGGCCGATACTATCAGACAAATGCTTCAAATGCCACGGTCCTGATGCCGCCAAGCGAGAAGCCGGGCTTCGGTTAGACATTGCCGATAGTGCCTATGCACCACTGAAAGAAACCAAGGGCGCATTTGCCATTGTGCCCGGTAAGCCCGATGCGTCAGAAGTTTACAAACGCATCTCCTCAGAAGATACCTCCTTTCTTATGCCACCGGTAGATGCCCACCTGGGGGTACTGACCGCCTACGAAATACGTCTTTTTGAAAAATGGATCCGGCAGGGTGCGCGCTATGAAAATCACTGGGCATTTACCAGCCCGAAGAAATCTCCCGTACCAGAAGTGCAGAACAAACAATGGCCGGTCAATGAAATCGATCATTTTGTATTAAATAAAATGGAGCAGCTGGGCCTTGCTCCCAATGAAGAGGCAGACCGTGAAAGATTGCTGAAGCGGGTCAGCTTTGATATTACCGGGCTTCCGCCTACACTGGATATGATGGAACGGTTTATGGCCGACAAGTCATCCAATGCATATGAAAAAGTAGTAGACGAGTTGCTGCAGCAACCACAATTTGGAGAAAAGATGGCCGTACACTGGATGGACCTTGCCCGTTACTCAGACAGCTATGGTTACCAGGATGATAATATCCGCACACAATGGCCCTGGAGAGATTGGGTAATCCACGCCTTCAACAGTAATATGCCCTATGATAAGTTTCTTACCTGGCAGATTGCCGGTGATATGCTGCCCAACGCCAGCAATGAGAAAATACTGGCTACTGCTTTCTTCCGCAACCATAAATACACCGAAGAGGGCGGCGTTATACCTGAAGAATACCGTGTAGAATACCTGATAGACAAAACAAAAACATTTGGCAAAGGCATCATTGGCGTTACCATTGAATGTGCCCAATGCCACGACCATAAGTATGACCCC
>DATJGC010000384.1:0-12492 GCA_035495345.1 Chitinophagaceae bacterium
GAACGTACTCAAAGCTTCCGTTGGTACAGGGACCGCCGGAATAGCCGCCATTTTGTTTTACCGTAATAGCGGCGTGTAAAATCTGTGTTGCGGGTGAATAGCTCACGCATTTCAGTTCTTCGTAAAACACATTGCCCGCAATTTGTTCTACTGGTTTTAACTGGCTATCCTTGAGATTACCAAAGTAATTAGGATTGGATAGCTGTAATACTTTAAACGAGGAACGCAGGTTGATATGCTCCAGGTCTTTTCTTGGTCCTTCTTTTGCCATAATGATAAGGTTTAATAATTAAAAAATAATACACAAGCGCGCAAGCGCACGCATGGCCGCAATCATTGCTGTTTTCAAATGCAGCGATGCAATGCCTTGCCTGCACAATACATAAAAGGATAATGTTAGAAAACAGGATGCGCTACAACAACGCCATCAACCAGGGAGTACTAACCAGGGGGGGGATAACTAGTATAGATGCAAGTTATTGCCAACTGTCGTCGCCGGCAATACCCTTTTGTGGTAATTATAGCAGACATGAAAACTTACACCTGCGGGCGGCTCCGCACTGCTTTTTTTCAATAATTAAAGATGATGCACTGAGTTATTTGTCAGCAGGAGTATTTGCCTGCGGCAATGCCGGCTTGTCGAAATAATAAATGACGCCGCCCAGTAGTAATATACCAATACCAATAAGGCTTTGTGTGGGCCGATCTATGAGTGTATAAATGAGCACCCAGGTATTGAATATCAAAAAAATGATTTGCAATACCGGTTTCCACGGACTTTTAAAACCACCTTCTTTCCTGGGGCCGATAAAAAGGCTGGTGGCCACCGTTAGTGAGGCCATCAATTGCAACACAAAACCGGCATAGAGTAATATTTTTTCAAAAGAACCGGTAAGCGCCAGCAAAAGGCTGAAACCAACATGTACCCAAACCGCCGCCACAGGTACATGGTGTTTATTTACAGCAGCCAGTGGTTTCCATAGCGTGTATTCCCTGGCCATGGCTTGCGTTACCCGCGGGCCCACCCATAGGTAAGAACTGATGGTAGCCACTAGTTGAAGGGCAATGAATACGCTTACCCATTTTCCACCGGCAGTACCCAATAGGTTATCAAAAGCAATAAAGGTTACCTCTTCTTTGCCTTCCATGGCGGGAGCCGCCGCATGCTTCAGCAACACAAACTGAAACAAGAGGTAGCAGGCACCTACAAAGAGGGTGCTGATGATCAGGGCGCGCGGTAAATTTCTTGCAGGGTCTTTGATCTCATCTACAATATAAGCAGCCGCATTCCAGCCGGTATAGGCAAAACCAACATAGATCATGGAAACGGCAAAACCGGGTGTTGCTATTTCTTGCTGCCAGCTATTACCATAATGAAGGGCATTCAGCGGTGCGCGCTCCATAAACACGCCAATGCAAATCAGTACCAGTATAAACGCAATTTTTACCAGGGTAGAAATATTCTGCAGCCTGCTGCTGTGCCGGATGGTGAAACTATGCATCAGCCCAATCAGCAATATAACGGTAATGGCCAGCCACACATTATCCTGCAGGCCAAACGGCGCCAGGTAACGTGTAAAGGCCATGGCAGCCAATGCCACCGGTGCCGAAAACCCAACGGTGAGTCCGGCCCAGGCAGAAAGATAGCCCAGCAGGGGATGAAAGATGCGCGACAAATAAATGTAATCGCCTCCCGATTCTTTAAAATGCGTTCCCAGTTCTGCATAGGCAAAGGCACCAAACAATGCCAATACCGCCCCCAGCAACCATAATAAAAGAATCGTCCAGGTATTTTGCACCACCGCCAATTGAAAGCCAAGACTGGTAAACACACCGGTACCAATCATATTGGCCACCACAATGGCAGATGCGGTATAGACTGAAATCTTTTTTCTCAACGCTGCGTTTATAATTAAGGCAGATAAAAATAAGCGGATGTGGTAAGAGTAGTAAATTTAATTTTGAAGAGCGGCAAGGCAAAATCTTACCTTGCTACAAAATACAGGACCATGCTGGGAGAAGTTTTTGGTAAACAGCCCGCCGGAAAAAGATTAGACGCCATAAAAGATTCTCCCAATTACCGGGACGGTTCTTTTCAGAACATTAGTCGCACCCCCGTAATGGCAGAAGACAGCTCTTTCTGGAAAACGTTGTTGGCCTATTTTAATAAACCAGCCAGCACTACCCCACCCCGCCCCCTCCCATTTGTAAAGACGGATCTGAAAGCCTTGCCATCCACTGCACCAACACTGGTTTGGTTTGGCCATTCTACTTACCTGTTGCGGATAGACAATACACATATACTGGTAGACCCTGTCTTCAGCAAAAATGCAGCGCCGTTTTCTTTTATGGTAAAGGCCTACCCGGGGGCCGACCAATACAGTATAGACGATCTGCCGCCGATTGATATATTACTGCAAACGCACGACCATTACGACCACCTGGATTATGCCTCGGTTAAAGCATTGCTGCCCTCCGTGAAAAAAGTCATTACCACCCTGGGCACCGGCGCGCACTTTGAATATTGGGGCTATGACCCGGCCATTATAACCGAGCTCGACTGGTGGCAGACTACCTCTCTGGGCAACGGCATGCAACTAACGGCAACGCCTGCACGCCATTTCTCCGGCAGGGGCATTGCCCGCGGAAAAACGCTTTGGGCCGGTTTTGTTTTACAGTTGCCTCAACATACCATTTACCTTGGGGGCGATTCCGGGTACGATACACATTTTGCGCGTATTGGTGAAACCTACGGACCATTTCACCTGGCGATACTGGAATGCGGGCAGTACAATCGTAACTGGCCACACATTCATATGATGCCCGAAGAAACGGTGCAGGCGGCGCTTGACCTCAGGGCTACCTGTCTGCTTCCCGTACACTGGGCTAAGTTCACGCTTTCTCTGCACCCATGGAATGAACCCATTAAAAGAGTGGTAAAGGAAGCGGCCGCCAGGCATCTTACCCTGGCAACGCCAAAGATTGGTGAGGCATTCAGCATTGGCGGTGCCTACCCTGCAGAAGAATGGTGGCATTTGTGAAAAACTGCTAACCCAGTTTGTTGAAACTCACCTCAGCGTGCCGGTTAATAAAAGAGAAGATGTATGAAATAGCTAGCGCGTAATGGCTTACTCATAAGCGGGTAGCAGATCCAGCTCCACCATTGACAGACCGTTGCGATGATAGCCATAACAATAATGGCCGTTGGTAATAACGAGGTAGGGAACGGGTATGGCCATATTGTAATTCAATACCTGGTTCAGTACTTTTTTATGCAGCTGCACTTCACGGGCCTTACATTCTACCATCATCCATGGTTTGGCCGCACCATTGTATACCAGTATATCGAACCGCTTTTTAACATCACCCAGTTGAATCTTTTTTTCCAGCGCTATATAAGAGGCAGGGTATTTGCAAATTTGGATCAGGTACTGCACAAAATTTTGTCGCACCCATTCTTCAGGCGTGAGGCTTACCCAGAGACGTCTTGTATCATCCCAGATTTCTTCTTTCTTTTGCTCAAGCTCGCGGATCTTGTACTGGTGCGGCGGATAATCAATCAATATCATACGTGCATAACTTTGGGCAAAGGCAATTTAGTATCTTAGCTGATTGCAAAATACAAGTGCTGCCTTTTTTAATCTGCGCCTGTTTTGTATCGTTGCCAAACAATTAAATATAACACATGAAATCCAAAGAAGAAATAGTACAAAATTGGTTACCCAGGTATACAGGCCAGAAGTTAAGTGAATTTGGAGAATACATCCTGCTTACCAATTTCAGCAATTATGTAACCCTTTTTGCGGAATGGCACAGTGTTGAAATTGTTGGTAAAGACAGGCCCATGCAGTGCGCAACTGCCGGGGATATTACCATTATCAATTTTGGCATGGGTAGTCCCACCGCCGCCACGGTGATGGATTTGCTCACTGCCATCCACCCAAAAGCCGTCTTGTTTCTTGGCAAATGCGGCGGTCTTAAAAAACGCAACAAGATAGGCGACCTCATACTACCCATTGCGGCCATACGCGGTGAGGGTACATCCAACGATTACTTTCCGCCCGAAGTGCCCGCGCTACCGGCCTTTGCGCTGCAAAAAGCCATTTCTACCACCATCCGTGATTACCAGTGCGATTACTGGACCGGCACCGTATACACCACCAACCGCCGTGTATGGGAGCACGATGAAGTATTTAAGGAATACCTGCAAAAAGTAAGGGCCTATGCCATTGATATGGAAACGGCTACTATTTTTTCTGTAGGCTTCTATAATAAGATACCCACGGGCGCGCTGCTGCTGGTGAGTGACTCGCCCATGGTGCCCGAAGGCGTAAAAACTGAAGAAAGTGATAAAAAGGTAACCGGCTCCTTTGTAGAAAAACATATCAAAATTGGTATCGACTCACTGAAACAACTTATTAACGACGGAATGACGGTAAGGCATTTGCGCTTTTAATGCCATACCTTATAAAAAATACCACTTGCACCCCCTTTTGCAAATTGACCATTTACAGGTAGCCTTTGAAACCGATCAGGGCCTGCAACCCGCCTTGCACGATATTTCGCTGCAAGTGGCGCGCGGAGAAATTGTGGCCATTGTGGGCGAATCAGGTTCCGGCAAATCCGTTACGGCGCTTTCTGTGTTACAACTACTGCCCGCAAAAACTGTTCGCTATAAAGACGGACAGCTATTGTTCAGCCCGGATGGTCTGCAACAGACCAATCTTTTACAACTTCCTGAAAAAGATTTACGCAGCATCCGTGGCAATAAGATCGCGATGATTTTCCAGGAGCCCATGACCTCCCTCAACCCGGTGTTTACCTGCGGACAGCAATTGCTGGAAGCCATTACACAACATAGCAGCATGCCCGCTGCTGCCGCCAAAGAAAAAGCCATCGCTTTACTGGCAAAAGTGCAGCTGCCCCATCCGGAAGCCATCTATCAGCGCTACCCGCACCAACTCAGCGGTGGCCAAAAACAACGCGTGATGATTGCCATGGCCATGAGCGGAGAACCTTCGCTGCTTATTTGTGATGAACCTACCACTGCATTGGATGTAACGGTGCAAAAGACCATTTTGCAGCTGATAAAAGATTTGCAAAAGACCACCGGCATGGGTGTCATTTTTATTACGCACGATCTTGGGGTGGTGGCTGAAATAGCAGACAGGGTGATTGTAATGTACCGGGGCAATATTGTAGAAACCGGCACAGTACAACAGGTGATGCAATCACCGCAACATCCTTACACAAAGGGGCTGCTGGCCTGCCGGCCCATATTGCATAACAAAGGAGAACGTCTGCCAGTGGTGAGCGATTTTTTTTCGGTGGATGGCGGACCGTCTTTACCCGCGCCGCCTGCTTTCCCCTCTTCTGCCGCACCGGCACCACCGGCAGTACTGCAAACCAGCCCTGAGAAATTATTGACGGTAGAGCAACTGCAGGTATGGTTTCCCGCTGCCCGTAATTTTTTTGGCAAACCCATCGCTTATACAAAGGCGGTAGACAATGTGAGCTTTGAGGTGTATGCAGGTGAAACCCTGGGGCTGGTAGGTGAATCTGGTTGCGGTAAAACAACACTGGGGAGGGCCTTGTTAAGATTGATTGAGCCCACCGGTGGCAGCATCACTTATAAAGGCAGCAACCTGCTACAGTATAACAGTCAGCAACTGCGCAGAAGCAGGCAGGATATGCAGATAGTTTTCCAGGATCCCTATTCTTCCCTCAACCCGGCCATCAGCATTGGCAATGCCATACAGGAAGTGTTACAGGTGCATGCAGTGTTGCCTACCGCGCAGCAACGGAGAGAGCGTGTAATGGAATTGCTTACAAAAGTGAGCCTGGACCCTTCTCATTTCAATCGTTACCCGCATGAATTCAGTGGCGGACAGCGGCAGCGCATCGTCATTGCACGTGCGTTGGCGCTCAACCCATCGTTTATTGTGTGCGATGAAAGCATAAGCGCATTGGATGTAAGTGTGCAGGCGCAGGTACTCAACCTGCTGAACGATCTGAAAAAAGAATTTCGCTTCACCATCATTTTTATCTCTCACGATCTTTCGGTGGTACACTATATCAGCGACCGGATCATGGTCATGCAAAAAGGACAAATAGTAGAAACAGGCAGCGCAGACCAGGTGTACAACCACCCCAAAGAAAAATATACCCAGGGATTGATTGCGTCCATTCCGAGGTGAAGCTTAGTTCTTAGTTCTTAGTTCTCAGTTCTTAGTTCTTTTGCTTTTGAATAGTTTTTAGTTTGAAGTTTGAGGTTTTCAGTTCTTTTCGTTTGTTTCTCGCAGCGACGCAAAGAGGCGGAGAAGCAACGAGGCGGCGCAAGATAACCGAAGTCTTGCAACAGCTTGATCTTGCAAAAACATGATTAAGACTTCGGTTATCTGTTCTAAGCGAACGAGCAGCGATCCCCGTCTGACCCTTGGTCTGACGGGGCAGCAATAACAGCGACTTGCCCAATCTTCATTAACAGCAATCTCCTCTCATCGCCTTAAGCCGTCAGACCAGAGGTCAGACGGTTGAGGCCGCTGTTTGACAACAACCCCTTCGCTATACGAAGTCGAGCTAATTGCTGAGCCCAAATTTTGAATTTTCCTCATTTTTGGCATTTTAGTTTTCAGTTTTTACTTTGCCCTCAAATTAAAAGTCAAATCCCCTATTTTTGCCCACAATCTAATTTACACGCCATGGCTGTTCTAGTGAATAAAAGTTCCAAGGTTATTGTTCAGGGATTTACAGGTACGGAGGGCAGTTTTCACGCTACCCAGATGATAGAATATGGCACCAATGTAGTAGGTGGCGTTACCCCTGGTAAAGGCGGCAGCACCCACCTGGACAGGCCGGTTTTCAACACCGTGGCAGACGCCGTTAAACATACCGGCGCCAATGTAAGCATCATCTTCGTTCCGCCCGCTTTTGCGGCAGACGCCATCATGGAAGCCACAGATGCTGGCATCGGCCTGGTAGTCTGCATCACAGAAGGTATACCGGTGCAGGACATGGTAAAAGCAAAACATTACCTGCTGGGCAAACAAACCCGGTTAATTGGGCCAAACTGCCCTGGCGTTATCACCGCCGGAGAATGCAAAGTTGGTATCATGCCCGGTTTTGTATTTAAGCAAGGCAGAATAGGCGTTGTATCCAAAAGCGGAACGCTTACTTATGAAGCGGCCGACCAGGTGGCAAAGGCTGGCTTGGGTATCTCCACTGCCATTGGTATTGGCGGAGACCCTATCATTGGTACACCCACAAAGGAGGCCGTTGAGTTGCTGATGAACGACCCGGAAACCGATGGCATCATTATGATTGGAGAAATTGGCGGCAGCATGGAAGCAGAGGCCGCCTACTGGATAAAAGAGAACGGTAAAAAGCCGGTGGTTGGTTTCATTGCCGGCCAAACAGCACCTCCCGGCAGAAGAATGGGTCATGCGGGCGCCATCATTGGCGGAGCAGACGATACTGCCGCGGCTAAAATGAAGATCATGAGTGAATGCGGCATACACGTGGTGCAGAGCCCCGCAGACATCGGTAAAAAGATGGCAGAAGTCATCAACAGTAAAAAGTAACCACTGCAAATTGCTTATTCATACCGCTCCTGCCCCACCGGCAGGAGTTTTTTATTTAAAGACTTTGCCACAAAAATGCCCCGCAAAGAATTGCGGGGCCACCAATTATCACACCATTAAACTACCAAAAACTACCAAAACTATTTTTACCGGGCATTTCTTATAAATATCATCAGCTGGTCTCTGCTATTGGCAGAAGAAAATGCATTGCAAACAACACTGAAATTATTTTTATCGATAGTATGGTAATATGCATACTTGGCAAACTCCATCCTGTTGATGTCAAATGAAAAGAAGCGGGCCAGTTCTTTTACCTGTTCAGCACGCAGGTAATTATCGTCCACCAGGCTTTTTGCATACAGCAGGCGTGCATCATCAAAATTCTCACGTTGCATTACGCGTTCGGCCGCAAAGAAATCTTCATCATTGATGGTACGGTTATAAGTATCATGGTTGTTGTTCCAGTCGTAATCACGGTCGTTGTTGTTACGGTCGTACACCTGTCCGCCACGGCCATAGCCACGATCATCCCTGCCCCAGTTACCACCACGGAGTGGCTGGTCAATTACCTGCGCATTACCAAACCTGTTAAGTTCAATACGGGTAGAGAAAAGGGGTTTAATATTTACAGAAGCACTGAACACAAGACGAAATTCAGTACCCTGGCGTCTGCCAAAAAAGCCACGCCTTTCTATCTGCTGGTAAACCTTTACCGCGTGAAAACCGGGTTGCAGGTTTTCAAACACCACATTGTTATTGTAAGACTGCTGCTCAAAGCGGTTACCATCTACCGTTACCTTGATGCTGGCGTTGCCCTCTGCGGCAATGGTTAAACGGCTGGGCGCAAAGGCCGCAAAAGAAAAGATGGATGTAATGATGCCAAGGCTAAGTGTAAAAATCTTTTTCATAATTGTACATTTTGATAATTACTATTTTGCTACTGCGGCCGGTGTTCTGCTGCCGGCCTGTATAATAGAAGCGGGCAGAAGCAAAAAGTAAAAAGGCCATCTTATAAGAATTTGTTAATGCAAAGAACTGAGAATCAATGCCGCAGAAAACCGCAAGCAACTCGCTACCGCTGCGTTTTTTTGCTTTTTTATACGCAGTTGCCAGCTCATGTTAAATAGTTTAACAAGAATGCAGGTATAGTGCCTGTGTAAAATGTACCGCTGTTGCATCCAAAAACACATTGATTACCTTTATCGCGTTGCGATGGCGCAACTGCTCAATTTTAAAATCTGATGAATATGCAAATTGTAAGGAAGTGGATGCTATTGACCTTGTCTTTTGTCTTTGTTTCTGTACTAACGTTATCTGCCCAACAAAAAATGACCAATTACGCTGCAAGCTGGAAAAAGATAGACTCGCTTATTAATAAGGCCGGTCTGCCGCAATCCGCCACTACTGAAGTGAATAAACTGTACCTGCTCGCAAAAAAAGAAGGGCAGGATGCACAGGCCATCAAGGCGCTTGTTTACCTGGTAAATCTGCAACAGAACAGCGCAGAAGACGCAGATGCAAAAAGCATTGCATTACTAACCCGTGAAGCCGCTTCCGCTACGGGGGCATCCAAAGCCATCCTGCAAACACTGCTGGCAGATAAATACCTGGACTATTACCAGGTACACCGTTACCAGCTATACAACAGAACAACCATTGCCGCACCACCCGCTGCAGATTTCACGTCCTGGAGCGTTCAAGATTTTAATACTTCCATTACCGCGTTGTACCTGGCAGCACTCAGCAACAAGAGCCTGCTGCAACAGACCAGCTTAACAAGCTTTGAACCCATCATTATAAAAGGCAATGCCCGAGCGCTACGGCCCACTTTGTATGATCTGCTGGCACAACATGCGCTTGTATATTTTCAAAACACCGAACGCGAGGTAACCAAACCGGCCAATAGTTTTGAGATGACGGATAAAATGGCTTTCGCTCCTGCGGGCGTTTTTGCCAAAGCCAGCCTGGCAACAACAGACAGCGCATCGCTGCATTATAAGGCCCTCCTGATCTACCAACAGTTGCTGGGCTTTCATTTACAGGATGCAAAACCTGATGCGCTGATAGATGCAGACATCAACAGGTTGCAGTTTGTTCACCAGCATAGTAACGCCGCAGACAAAGACAGCCTCTATGAAAAAGCCTTAACTATTATCTGGGAGCAATATCCTGCTGTACCTGCTGCAACACAGGCAGGCTACCTGATTGCACAGCTACACGCGGGCAGGGCTGCTGATTACCGGCCCCTGCAATTGTATGATGCCGCCAATGATCCAAAAAACGAATACCTGCGCGCCGCTGCCATCTGCGAAAAAATTTTGCAACAGCCCCAGGAATCTGAAGGAAAGACCAATGCGTTTAATCTGCTGCAACAGATACAACGAAGGGAACTAAAGCTGGCTACAGAAAAAGTAAACATGCCTAACCAGCCCTTCAGAACACTGGTCAGCTACCGAAACTTTGGCAATATGTATTGCCGCCTGGTGGCCATCACGGATGAGCAGAAAAGAAAACTGGCTAACCGGTATGATGATAGCTATTGGTCGGCCCTGGTATCGCTTACACCGCTCCGCAGCTGGCAACAGTCGCTTCCGGCAACGGGTGACCATCAGCTGCACAGCACCGAAATTAAAATAGATTCGTTGCCAGTGGGGCAGTACCTGCTGCTGGCCAGCACCAATGCTGATTTCTCCTTCAATAGCAACCCGCTGGCCGCGCAATACTTTTATGTTTCTGCCATCAGTTATATCAATAACAGGAACCAGTATTTTGTGTTGCAGCGGGAAACCGGCCAGCCCCTGCCTGGCACCAAAGTACAGGCCTGGTGGTCACAATATGACTACAACCAACGCAGTAATACCATGGTGAAGGGCGAGCTCTTAACCGCAGACAAGAATGGATGGGTCCGCCTCTCGGAACTGCCCGGCGGCAAACGCCAGGGCAACCTGCAGCTTGAACTTACTAACGGCAATGATCACCTGTTTATGGATGATCAGCAATACGATTATTATCGTGAGGATATCACCGGTACCGCTACCGGCAACGGTAGTTATGAAAAGGACAATGCGCGCGTTTTCCTTTTTACAGACCGCAGCATATACCGGCCGGGGCAAACAGTGTATTTTAAAGGCATCGCCGTTACAAAAGAAGCGGGCAGCCGCAAGAACAAGGTGTACAGCGGTATGAAAACAACCCTTATGCTCCGCAACGCCAACGGAGAAGACATTGACTCATTACAACTGACCACCAATGAATACGGCTCTTACAGCGGCAAATTTGTGTTGCCCGCAGCTGCCCTCAATGGAGAATTTACCTTGTTTGATGAAGACCTGAACGGCAACCAGTCTTTTTCAGTAGAAGAATACAAGCGTCCGAAATTTATGGTGGCTTATGATACGCTTTCAGGCAATTATAAACTTAATGATAGCATCAGCATCACGGGTTATGCAAAGGCCTATGCAGGCAACGCCATTGATGGTGCCCTGGTGAAGTACCGAGTGCAACGCGTGGCCAGGTTTATCTATCCCTGGCTGTACTGGAAATGGGGCTATCCCCGCGCCAGCAATGCCGAAATGGTGAATGGCGTTACCACCACGGGGCCAGACGGTAAGTTTACCATTCGTTTTAAAGCGATACCCGACCTCAGCATCCGCAAAGAACTGGACCCCGTTTTTGATTACCGGATTACCGCAGACATTACTGACCTGAATGGTGAAACCAGGAGCGGCGAAACAATGGTACCTGTTGGCTACAAGGCCATACAGCTATCGATTGGCCTGCAGGATGAACAAAGTATACCGGCAGACAGCCTGCGGAGCATTCCGGTACAGGTAAAAAATCTTGGCGGCCTGCCGCAAGCCTCCCTGGTAACGGTGACCATTAGCCGTTTACAAATGCCCGACCGACTGATAAGGCAACGTTACTGGCCACAGCCAGACCAGTATGTGCTTGACAAGGAGACCTATCTGCGTTATTTTCCGCATGATGAATACAAGGATGAAGCTAACGTTCATACCTGGCCGAAAGAGAAGCTGCTGTTTACAAAAACAGACAGCAGTCAAAAGCCAATGATCATCTCTACAGGCAAGCAGTCGTGGCCAGAAGGTTGGTATGTAGTGGAAGCCAGCACCCAGGACAAATACGGCGCAACCGTAACCGATGCCAAATACATACAACTCTTTCAACCCCAGAGCAGGGATATCCCTGGTATGCAATACAGCTGGCTGGCCGGTGAAACCGGGGATCTTACCCCGGGCAACACAGCCAGCATCAGCATTGGGTCTGCTGCAGCCAATGTTTTTTTGATACAGGAAACAGACAAACGCAAATCTGCTAATGACAGCGGCGCAGCATCAACGCCCGTCTATGATTTTATCAACCTGAAAGGAAAAAAAGAATTCCGGTTTCCGCTGACGGAAGAAGACAGGGGCGGTTTTGGCGTTCAATTCTTTTTTGTAAAAGACAATCGATTTTATCAGTTGCAGCAATTGGTAGCCGTTCCCTGGACAAACAAAGAGTTGCAATTGAACTACGCCAGCTTCCGTGATAAGACCTTACCCGGCAGCCAGGAGAAATGGACCATCCAGGTTAGTGGTAACAAAAAAGAAAAGTTGGCGGCAGAAATGCTGGCCGGTATGTATGATGCATCGCTCGATCAGTTTAGACCGCATAGTTGGACAGTACCTGCCATTTGGGAAAACTTCTCTTTTCATCAGGCATGGGAAGGAAACCGATCATTTACACAGGTAAGCGCCCAAGAAAAATACTGGAATACCGTCTACAAATCATTTGATAAATCGTACGATCAGTTATTGCAGCCCATTACTGCCAGAAGAAGGATGTATAAAGGGGTGCCCGGTGCAGTGGCTGGTGTGGAATCCAGGATGAACGAAGTGGTAGCAAACGCTGTTGC
>DATJGC010000385.1:0-20939 GCA_035495345.1 Chitinophagaceae bacterium
GATATGCTGAAATGGGATCAGGCACTGTATGCCGGTCAATTGTTCAAGCAATCAACATTAGACGCCGCCTTTGCAGGCTACAGTTTTGAAAAGCAGGGCAAAAGAAATTATGGTCTTGGCTGGCGCATGACTTTCCTCGACAATGGCAAAAAATTACTCTACCATAATGGCTGGTGGCATGGCAACAACACTGCATTCATCAGGCTGGTAGATGAAAAAGCCACCATCATTGTACTCGGCAACCGCTTCAACCGCCGCATCTATGCCAGCAAACATGCCGCAGATATATTTGGCAACTACCTGCAAAAGGGCAATACTTCAGAAGAGGTAGAAAGCACCGCTACCGGTGGCGGGGAACCCGTTGTAAAGTCCAGGGTGAAAACGCAGAAGCATGTGCTTCGGAGGAAAGTAAAAAGTAAAAAGCTTTTGCTTAGAGATCAAGTCAAAAGTAAAAAGTAAAAAGTCAAAAGGCTTTTGCTGAGATTGTTTCACGCGGCGAGGCAGAGGAGCAGCGAGCGCAGCGAACAACTCAAAAATGGAAAGCACTGCTGTCCGGTAAAATTAATTTGATTTCGCTTAAGCGTATCGCGATAAAGGCTTTCAGCGATTTTCATTAGCAGTGGCTTGCGTAGACACAAGTTGATACCAGTGCGTCCTGTAGATGCCTCGTTTTCCGTGAGCTTTGCACAGTTGCCTGGCTATGCAATGGCTGAAATGCTTATTGATGCTGAATTACAGCGTAAAAGGAAAACGCAGCATCGAAAGGCGCACGAGCGCCCGCCCGGCCTGAGGGCAACCGAGGAAAGGTAATTGCACATTTAACCGGACAACAGTGCTTTTGAATTTTAAATTTGCGAATCCTGACTTTCCTACCTTCATGGCATGTTAATCCTCACGGCCAAACAGATCCACGATTGGGATACCTATACCATTCAGCATACACCCATCAGCTCACTCAACCTGATGGAAACAGCCGCTACCCGCTGCGTGCAATGGCTGGCGCAGCACCAGTTGCTGCAACAGCCCATCCATATCTTTTGCGGTAAAGGAAACAATGGCGGCGATGGACTGGCCATTGCGCGACTCCTCTCCGGCAAAGGCATCAAAGTTTGGGTATACATTATTGAACTCGGACAAATAGGCACGCCGGATTTTCAAAGCAACCTTGCAAGACTCCACGAGACAGCGGTTACCATTCAGTACATACAATCGCCTGATCATTTCCCGGCTGTTCCTGCCGGTCACCTAATCATAGACGCACTGTTTGGCACAGGACTTAACCGCGCGCTCAACAACCTGCCGGCGGCACTGGTGCAATACATCAATGAGTGCGGCAATACGGTTATCGCCATTGATGTACCCAGCGGATTACTGGCCGATGAATCTTCTAAAGGTGCCACCATTATCAAAGCCTTGCATACCCTCAGTTTTCAGTGCCTGAAAATGGCCTTTGTAATGGCAGAGAATGAAATATATACCGGCGAAGTACATATACTGGATATCGGCCTGCTGGAGAAATTCCTTACTGGCATTCACTACCCCGCCATGCTGGTGGAGCCATCCATTATAAAGGCGATGTACCGGCCAAGGGCGCGTTTTAGTCATAAGGGAACCTTTGGTCACGCAGCATTGATAGCCGGTAGCCATGGTTTTATGGGAGCTGCTACCCTTTCCGCCCAGGCCTGCGTGCGTGCAGGTGCCGGTAAACTCACCTGTTACGTGCCTGCGACGGGTTACACTATCATGCAGCTGGCAGTGCCCGAAGCCATGTGCAGTACCACGGGTGAACGTATGTTGGAAGAACTACCCGCACCGGAAAAACTACAGCAATACCAGGCCATTGGCATTGGCCCCGGTATTGGCGCACATGAAAGCCATGCTTCATTACTAGCGTATCTATTTGAGCACTATAAAAAGCCAATGGTAATAGATGCAGATGCCCTCAATGTGTTGTCCAAACACCAGAACCTGCTGCCCTCCATTACCGCCTTCTCTTTGCTCACCCCCCACCCTGCTGAGTTCGACCGTTTATTTGGCGCTTCGGCAAACGATTTCGCGCGCATGCGCAAAGCCCGCGAAAAAGCACAGGAACTACAGCTTATCATTGTATTGAAGGGCCATCGCACACTGATTGCCATGCCTGGTGGCAACTGTTTTTTTAACAGCACGGGCAACCCCGGTATGGCTACCGGCGGCAGTGGCGACGTATTAACGGGTATTCTCACTTCCCTTTTAGCACAGCAATACCCGCCCGAGCAGGCGGCGCTGCTGGGTGTTTACCTGCATGGACTGGCGGGTGACCTGGCGGCGGCAGATCTGAGCGAAGAAGCAATGATTGCCGGCGATATTACTGCGCACCTGGCAAAGGGTTTCCAGAAACTAAAAGAATGACCCAATTGGCAGGCGTTCAGAGGAAATGCAGACAATTATTGATTTCAATCAATGTTTTGTTGTTAACCGCTCAGTCAGGCTGGTATTGGCTCAACGCTGCAGATAATGTTTGTAAATGCAGGGGTATTTGCATAATTTGCTTTTCTGAACCAGTTGCCGCACTAATTGGTATAAATATTTTGAAGGTAGGTGAAAACCCCTATCTTTGATTCAAGGTAATCTCCATTAAACCTCCATCCCCCTAAACCTTGTCTCACATTGTAAATCCCTAACTGCCCACCGCGGCATTACCAATTTTAAAAGTAACATGATTACAAATCTTCCCGGAGAAAAATGGAAAACAATTGCATTTGACTTCAAATTTACTAACGATTACGAGTTACAGGTTTCTAACATGGGTAGGCTGAAAGCCTTTAATAAATTTTCTGACGGCGATCTTTTACAGGGTTCTACCATCAATGGCTACCGCATCATTCGCCTGAAACTGTACAAGCCAAAAGACAAAAAAACAAAAGACCAGCTTACCGCGCAACACCAGCAGGTACTGGCCACGCAACAGAAGATCAATGCAAAGAAGCACCAGCTTTTATCAAAGAAAAGAAATGATCCTGCTGCCAAGAAACTCAGACAGGAAATTGCCGATGCTACCGCTACTATAAAAGAAATGAAGACGGCATTGCGCAAAGCCCGTCAGCAGGATATCAAGAACAGGACCATGCATTACCACTCCCTGGTACACCGCCTGGTGGCTGAATATTTTTGCAAGGCAAAATCTCCCAAGCATACTGTGGTAGGCCATATTGACTACGACAAAATGAATAACAAGGCAAGCAACCTGAAATGGATGACGCCTGAAGAAAACTACAAACACCAGCAATCAAGCCCATACGTAATTGCAGAAAAGAAAGACCGCGTTACCATTTATAAAGACCATCCGCGCGGTGCCAAGTTAACCGTAGACAAAGTGAAAGAATTAAAGAAGCTGATAAAGGAGGGAAAGAAAATAAAATCACTGGTGAAGAAATTTAAAATCACCGATACCCAGATCCTCCGCATTAAGAGAGGCGAAAACTGGGCTGGTGTGGATCCCGCTAAATAAACTTGGTAACAACGTATAAAAAAATCAGCAGGCCACCTGCTGATTTTTTTTGCTTTGTGAAAAAGGGCCGTGCTACACAATATTGACTTCCCTTTCTAAAAACACCTTGAATTTTTCTTGCACACTGTTTACAATATCATTACTTAAGGCAAGTATCTCCTGACCGCTGGCATTGCCATAATTCACCAGTACCAGGGCCTGCAACGCATGACAACCGGCATCTCCCCTCCGGTAACCCTTCCAGCCGCATTGCTCAATGAGCCAGCCGGCCGCCAGTTTTACATGGCCCTGCTGATCGGGGTAGCCAACAATGGCCGGGTATTGTTCTTTCAACGCCGCAAACTGCGCCGCGCCAACCAGTGGATTTTTGAAAAAACTACCGGCATTGCCAATAACTGCCGGGTCTGGCAATTTGGAACGCCTGATGCGGATGACAGCATCTGAAATGGCTTTAACGGATAAATCTTTTACGCCGGCCTTTTCCAGTTCCTGCGCAATGGCGCCATACTGCGTATTAAATTGGGGTTGTTTGCGTAGCTTACAGGTAACCGTTAGTATTACAAACTGGCCCTTATAGCGTCTTTTAAAAACACTCTCGCGGTAACCAAACCCACATTCTTCGTTAGAAAAATTAACCACTGTTTTATCCTGCAGGTGAAAAGCCTCTAATGATTCAAACACATCTTTTATCTCTACACCATAGGCACCAATATTCTGCATGGGGCTGGCGCCCATATTGCCGGGTATAAGTGACAGGTTTTCTACCCCGCCCAGGTTGCGCTCTATACAATACAGCACAAACTTATGCCAGTTCTCTCCTGCACCTGTTTTGATGTAAACAAATTCATCATCTTCACGCAGTACCTGTATACCTTCTATTTCGTTTTTTAGTACCAGCCCGTTAAAGTTGCCGGTAAACAGGATATTGCTGCCACCGCCCAGGACCAGTTGAGGTACGGAGGGTAAAGCACTGACAACCGATTGTAAACTGTCTACATCATGAAAGCGCGCAAACCAGCGTGCGCTGGCGGCAATACCAAAACTGTTGTAGGGCCTGAGTGCTACATTTTCCTGCATTTGCATAGCCTTAACTTCAAGCGGCAAAATAAAGTATTTAAGCGAGCAATGGGAATGCGTGGACGTACTTATCAGAACTGCAAAAGAAAGGAGCTGCCTTCTCCCTCGGTGCTTTGTACCTGCAGGTTGCCCTTGTGCAGCATCATAATCTGTTTGCAAAGACTGAGGCCAATACCACTGCCATGTTTTTTGGTACTAAAGAAGGGAATAAATATTTTATCCAGCACCTCTTCCGTCATGCCCGTACCATTGTCTGATACTTTCACAATGGTCTTCTTATTATTGGCCACGTAGGCAGAAAGAATAATGCGGGGTTCTTCTTTTTCCTTTACGGCTTCAATGGCGTTTACCAGCAGGTTTATCAATACCTGTTCTATGAGGTTGGTATCGGCTTCCAGTTGCAGGTCGGTGTCTTTGAGTATGATCTCCAGCTCAATATTCTTCTGCTCCAGCGTGGGCTGCATCAGGTGGTGCAGGTTTTCAAACAGGTTGCGTACATAAATCTTGCGCAGGTTGAGCGTGGTGATCTTATTGAGGTTGCGATAGGTTTCGGCAAACTTGAGCAAACCCTCGCTGCGTCTTTTGATGGTGTCGATGCCCAGTTCAAGATCATCTACCGCGCCGGTTTCATTGTTGAGCAGGTTAACGGATTGTTTCAGTCGGCTCTTCAGCGTTTCTGCCAATGATGAAATGGGAGCGATGGAATTCATGATCTCATGCGTCATTACGCTTAACAGTTTCTGCCAGGCCTTTGATTCAGTTTCATCCAATGCCTCGTTCACATTCTGGAAGGCGATCAGCTTAAATTTTTTGCCTTCTGTCTGGAAGGCAGTAGCAGAAAGCAATACTTTAAAAGAAGATTTCTCGTGGTGAGCAGTAGCAATTTTTCCTTCGCCCGGTTTCAGCAGCAGGATGCTGTTGTACAGTTGACTGTCCCTTTTTTGTAAAGAATGAATCGTTTTGAGGTAAGGCAGCTGCAGCAGGTTTTTGAGCGCTTCATTCATCCATACCACTTCGCCGCTGTCTTCCTGGTAAGAAAGGATACCCGTGTCTACCAGTTCAAGTATCTTTTGTACATACTGGTATTGCGTTTCCTTTTCTTTGCTGATAACTTTGAAGGTGGTATTGATTTCATTAAAGCCCTGCCTGAGTGGCTGCAGGTCTACCGGCGCGTGCTTTACATCAAAATAGCGGGAGAAATCCCGGTAGTGAACGGACTCCACAAACTGATCAAGCTCATCATGGGCTTTTTTCTGGAAGCGGTAAAAATCATTGAGTTGGTAGAGCAGTACGGGCGCCAGTATAATCAGGTACACGTAAAGACCTTTTACGTAGAGGCCTTTGACAACTATAAAAGAGGCGGCGCTTAATACGATAAACAAAAAAAAGATTCGTATAAAAATGCGCCACTCGGTGGTTTTAAACAACATCATGATGGGGTGGTATGCAAAGTTAATGCGTCAGCTGCAATGATAGAACCCGGTTGAACAGCGGGCTACTGCATTGCTAAATATCATATTTACTCAGCCGGCGGTACAATGCCGTACGGGTAAGGCCCAGTTCTTTAGCGGCTTTTGAAATATTGCCGTTGTTCTTTTCTATCACCCTCAGTATGGTATTCTTTTCAATGGCGCTGAGTTTAGACTCTGCCGGTTCTTCGTCCTGCACACCGGCGCTTTCAATGGGTGAGAAAATGATGTCCTTTGCTTCCAGCACATTGCCATCGCTCATGATCACGGCCCTTTCTATACTGTATTGCAGCTCACGGATATTGCCTGGGTAATGATAATGCAATAGTTTCTCCAGCGCTTTCTCATCAAACTCAAGTACGGGTTTAAGGTATTTATTGCTATAGATTTTACTGAAATGGCGGGCCAGCAGCACAATATCTTCACCACGTTTGCGGAGGGGCGGCACCACAATTTCTACGGTATTGATGCGGTAGACAAGGTCTTTCCGAAAGCGTGATTCATTGGCCAGCTCTGTGAGCGGCACATTGGTGGCACAGATAAGCCGGATGTCTACGGGTACAGCCTCGTTAGAACCCAGGCGGGTCACCTGCCGGTTTTGCAAAACGCTCAGCAGTTTGGCCTGTTGCTGCAGCGTGATATTGCCAATTTCGTCAAGAAAAAGCGTGCCGCCGCTGGCAGACTCAAAGCGCCCTACCCTGTCCTCACGGGCATCCGTAAACGCGCCTTTTTTATGGCCAAAGAGTTCGCTTTCAAAAAGCGTTTCGGTAAGGGCACCCACGTCTACTTTTACAAAGGGTTTGTCGGCCCGCATAGAATGCTGGTAAATGGCCTTGGCGATGAGATCCTTGCCCGTGCCATTTTCGCCCAGTATTAATATATTGGCATCGGTGGGTGCTATCTTTTCTACTTTATAGAGTATCTCGCGGATGACATCGCTCTCTCCAATCAGTTCTTTGCTGCCCAGCAGGTCTGGTTTTGGAACGGCGCCGCTGCCCGTTTTTACAGCGTTTCGTTTGAGGGCTTCCTTAATGGTATCTATGAGTTTTTCATTGTGCCAGGGTTTTACCACAAAATCGGCGGCTCCTTCTTTGAGTGATCTAACGGCCAGGTCTATATCGCCGTAGGCAGTAATCATGATCACCGCGGCATTGGAGCGAAACTCCCGGATCTTACGCAGCCAGAAGAGTCCTTCATTGCCGGTATTGATGGAGCTGTTGAAGTTCATGTCTAGCAGAATGAGATCATAAGGCTGCTTGGCCAGCTGCGCGCGGATATTCTCAGGGTTCTTTTCCGTAACCACCTCGCGGGCTTCTGTCTTTAATAATAAACGAACAGCGGTTAATACATCTATGTCGTCGTCAATCACCAGTATGGAGGCATTCTTCAGATTCAATTGTTCAATTTTTGAAGTGGGCAATCTTGCGCGGTAAGCTGCTGGCCATCCTACAAATTTGCGCCGTGGTGGCGTGGCATTGTATGTTTACCGGCAGCACTTGCTCTTTTCTACAATTATACCATAAATGCAAACGCATGATAAACAATTTTTAAGAAATCACAGGATAATTTACCGCTGTATCAAAAACGGACACCTTTTGTAACATTACCGGACAATAACGAAAGGTATCGTAGTATAATAAATTGAGAATCATCGTGCTGGCACACTGGCACATTCTTATCTATACATGTGCGGAAGTTTCTCATGTTGTTTGTTAGGTTACGCCGGATAGCCAGCCGGCGTAACTTATAAAAAATAAAAAGACGTAATTACAATGGATAGAGTTATTGAAAAAAAGACCTGGACAACCAAACGCATTCTTACCATCGTGGGCATTGTGGCAATTGTGGGCCTTATTGCAGCCAGCTATTATTACACCTCCGGCAATTCAAAATTAAACCAGGATACAGACAGGCTTACCATCAGTGAAATAACAAAGGGTCCGTACAAAGATAATATACCCGTGAACGGTGTTGTGTTGCCGCTTACTTCTATTTACCTGGATGCCACTGAAGGCGGACGGGTAGAAGAAAAATACGTGGAAGATGGCGCACAAATGAAAAAAGGAGAACCCATTCTGCGGATGTCTAACACAGACCTGATGATGACCATGATGAGTTCTCAGAACAATGTATACAACACTTTAACCCAGATGCAGATTAACCAGAACGCAGCATCGCAGAATACGGTGAACAAAAGAACGTCCATGGCAGATGTGGAGAGCCAGTTTAATGAGGCAGAACGCATTTATAATTTAGACAAACGCCTCTATGCAGAAAAGGCCATTGGTATGCAGGAGTTTAAACAGGCCGAAAATAATTACAACTATTATCGCCAGAAAAAACAACTGACAGAGCAGATATTGGCGCAGGATTCTATCTCACGTGCACAGCAGGCGGCGCAGGATAAACGCTCTTACCAGGGTTCTCAGCAGGCGCTGAGCATTATGGAAAAGAAAGTGGGCGATCTGATAGTGCGTGCACCGGTAGACGGACAACTTACTTCGCTTGATGCAGAAATTGGGGAAAACAAAAACAAGGGCCAGCGTCTGGGACAAATTGATGTGCTGAGCGGTTTTAAAGTACGTGTGAATGTAGATGAGCATTATTTGTCTCGCATTTTTGTAGGACAAACCGGTGAATTTACTTTTGCCAATAAATCTTACAAACTAAAGATCAAAAAAGTATTTACGCAGGTGTTGAACAACACCTTCCAGGTAGATATGGAATTTGTTGGCGAAGTACCGCAGGGTATCCGTCGCGGCCAGACACTGCAGATTGTACTTGCGTTGAGTGATGAAACCACGGCCATCTTATTGCCCAAGGGCGGCTTTTACCAGCAAACCGGTGGCAACTGGATCTTTAAAGTAAGCGAAGATGGCAAAACAGCTACGCGCGTAGACATCCAGCTGGGCAGGCAGAGCATAGATTATTATGAGGTGTTGGGCGGATTGAAGCCGGGCGATAAAGTGATTACCAGCAGTTATGAAAACTATGGCAATATCCAGGAACTGGTATTAAAAAAATAGTATCCTATATAACCATTAACCAAACCACTTTTCAGACCATACACCATTAAACTTTATTGTATGAAACAAAAATTCCTTTACCTCGTCCTTCTGGTGCTGGGCATGTATTTGCCGGCTTCTTCAGAAGAGTGTAGCAGCATGATCAAGAAGGCCATGCCCGCCTGTTGCCTGCGTGTTGTGGAAAAACCCGTTGCAGCAGCAGATGATCTGCCTACCCTGCCCTTATCTCTTTTTAGTAAACTGATGATAAAACTGTAACATAAAACCCGGTCGAACGTCTTAGATACGAACGGCGGGCGGAAAAGGCTTTTACCATTTATAATATATCAATCTTTCAATCTAAACTGTATTAAGATGATCAACATTACTGGCCTTGAGAAAATCTACCGCACGGAAGAAGTGGAAACGGTAGCATTGAACAAATTGTCTTTTGAAGTAAAAGACGGAGAATTTGTGGCCGTCATGGGCCCTTCCGGCTGTGGCAAATCTACCTTACTTAATATTCTTGGATTGTTGGATGATCCCGATGATGGCAGCTTCCTTTTTAATGGCATTGAAGTGGCCAAATTCAATGAACGCAAAAGAGCAGAACTCCGCAAACGCAATATCGGATTTGTATTCCAGAGCTTTAACCTGATAGACGAACTGACCGTTTTTGAAAACGTTGAATTACCCTTGATATACCTGGGCATAAAAAGCGATGAGCGCAAGAAACGCGTGGAAGAAGTACTTGATAAAGTACAGATCATGCACCGCCGCAACCACTACCCGCAACAATTATCGGGCGGACAGCAACAGCGTGTGGCCGTGGCCCGCGCCGTAGTAAATAAACCCAAGCTGATACTGGCGGATGAGCCTACCGGTAACCTGGACAGCAGCAATGGTAATGAAGTAATGGAAATGCTGACCGACCTGAATGAACAGGGCACTACTATTATAATGGTTACCCATAGCGAGCACGACGCACGTTACAGTCACCGCATCATCCGCATGCTGGACGGACAAACGGTTACCGAAAATATACTTGTATAAAAGCACCCCACAGATTGCCCGGCTGTAGATGATATATCAGCAGCAGCAGGCAAGTCATTTACCAAATATGCCAATGGCTGCACCATGCTGAAGAATTATTTTACCATCGCGTTTAGGAACCTGTGGAAAAACAAGGGTTATTCTTTTATTAATATACTGGGTCTTACAATAGGTATGGCAAGCGCCATACTTATTTTATTATGGATACAGAACGAAGTCAGCTATGACAATGGCTATCCGTCTGGCAACAGGATCTACACCATGTTCAACCGTGATAAATTCAACGGTGAACTCTGGGCCTGGAACAGCACGCCAAAAATAATGGCGCCCACCATTCAGCATGATTACCCTGAAGTGGAGAAGATAAGCAGGTATGAGAACATCACCTTCCTGGTTACGGTGGGTGATAAAAAACTAAACGGACGCGGTGCGTTTGCAGACAGTAGTTTCCTTTCTATTTTCGGGTTTCCATTGCTGAAGGGCAATGCAACACAGGCCCTGGCGGGTAATTACAATATTGTGCTTACCCAGAAAATGGCAGTGAAGCTGTTTGGAAAAGATGATCCGCTGGGAAAGACGGTGCGGATTGACAGCAACGCCAATTTTACCGTAAGCGCCGTACTCAAAGACCTGCCCAATAATACTTCCTTTGAATTTGAATACCTGCTACCCTGGGCCTATATGGATAAGCTGGGCTGGAATGATGCCTACTGGGGAAACAACGAAGTAAAAACCTATGTGCTGTTAAAACCAGGCGCCAGTGTAGCTGCGTTTAATACCAAAGTTAAAGACATTACCACCAGCCACTCCAAGGAAACAGCAAAAGTATTTGCCTACCCCTTTAGCCGGCTGCACCTGTATGGCAAGAGTGAAAATGGCCAGTTGGTAGACGGGCAGGTGGTTACTGTGGGTCTCTTTGGCATGATAGCATTGTTCATTCTGCTGATTGCCTGCATCAATTTTATGAACCTGTCTACGGCCAGGAGTGAGAAACGCGCAAAAGAAGTGGGTATCCGCAAAGTAGCTGGTGCACTAAGGCAATCGCTTATTGGTCGTTTTATAGGCGAGAGTGTGCTGCTCTCCCTCCTTGCATTTCTGTTAGCGATATTGCTGGTACAACTGGTATTGCCCTTCTTCAACCAGCTGGTGGGCAAACAACTCTTTATAGATTACAGCAACCCCTGGTACTGGCTGGCCGCCCTCTCATTTATTGGCTTCACCGGTTTGCTGGCAGGGAGTTATCCGGCCTTTTACCTTTCTTCTTTTACCCCGGTGAAAGTGTTAAAGGGAACGTTTAAACAATCCAATGCGCTGGTAACACCCAGGAAGATACTGGTGGTACTGCAATTTACCTTTGCCATTGTACTCATCATCAGCACCATTATAGTGCAGCACCAGATACAGTTTGCGCAAACTCGTGATACGGGTTACGACCGCCAACACCTGATCTACGCTTTTACACAGGGCGATGTTGACAAAAATTACAAACCCATCAAGCAAGACCTTTTAAAAAGCGGCGCGGTAATTTCGCTCACAAAATCTGCCAATCCTATCACACAGCGCTGGAGCGACGGCTGGGGCTATATGTGGGAAGGCAGTACCGAAACAGATAAAAAAGTAGACTTTGTGCGTTTGGGTACCGACGCTGATTTTATAAAAACCATTGGCATTACATTATTGGAAGGAAGGGATATTGATATCTACCAGTATCCTGCAGATACCGCGGGCGTTATGATCAATGAAGCCGCTGCAAAAATCTTGCGGCTGCCCCATCCCATTGGCCAGCAACTCCGCCGCGAGGGCGAAAAACCAAGAACTATTGTGGGCGTGGTAAAAGATTTTATCCTGGAATCTCCCTTTGAAAAAAAGATAAGTCCCATGCTGATACTGGGTCCGGGAGAAAATTATTTTCAGATCATTCATATGAAGCTGAACCCCGCCCGCAGCGCCAGCAGCAATATTGCCACCATAGAAAAAATATTTAAACAATACAACCCGCAATACCCTTTTGATTATGCGTTTGCGGATGAATCTTATGCAAGAAAGTTTAAAGAGCAGCAACGCACCGGTACGCTTGCCATACTTTTTGCCGGCTTAACCATTTTTATATCCTGCCTCGGTTTGTTTGGACTGGCCACCTATATGGCAGAAAACCGCGTAAAAGAAATTGGGGTGCGCAAAGTGCTGGGGGCATCGGTACTGAATATTACCGCCCTGCTTTCAAAAGATTTTCTGCAACTGGTGCTTATTTCATTGCTGATAGCCTCACCACTTGCCTGGTGGGCCATGAGCCAGTGGCTCCAGAACTATACTTATCGAATTAATATTGAGTGGTGGGTCTTTGCCGGCGCCGGCTTGCTGTCTATCCTGATTGCACTGGCCACGGTAAGCTACCAGTCTATACGTGCTGCAATATCCAATCCTGTGAAGAGTCTTCGTTCCGAATAGACTTCCTGGCATGCGCGCCTCCACGCTACCGCCTGCCAAATAACATGAGAATGACCTTTGCCCATGCATGGGTATGCCTGCTTTGCTGCGCCTCTGCGGCGGGGCTGGCTGTACAGCTTTTTATAATATTCTCGACTATGATAAGGAACTATTTCAAAATTGCAGTAAGGAACCTGTTGAAATACCGGTTTATCTCTTTTATCAACCTGTTTGGATTAACCGTAGGCCTCACCTGCTGCCTGCTGATAACCACCTATATTATCAATGAGCTCAGCTACGACCGGTACAATGAAAATGCAGACAATATCTACCGCGTAACGCGCAGTTTCAACAACCAGGATGGCGTGGTATCACTGAATTTATCTACCGTTTCTGCCCCCTTTGGTTATTACATGCCCACTGATTTTCCGGAGATAAAAAAGATGACCCGGCTGTACGACAACGGGATTAGTCCGTTCAGGTACCAGGACAAACTCATCAATGAGCCCCATATGTATTTTGCAGATGAAAACCTGACAACGGTCTTCTCCGTAAAAATGCTGCAGGGCAATGGGGCCACGGCATTGCTGGAGCCCTACCAGGTGATGATGACACCCGAGACGGCAAAGAAATATTTTGGCAATGAAGACCCCATGAACAAGGTGATCCGGTACAATAACCTGATTAACCTGAAGGTATCTGGCATTTACGAGCCTTTTCCGGCTAACGCGCATGTACACCCGCAATTACTGGTATCCTTCAATACCATGAAAGACTCACTGGTATATGGAGAGAAAAACCTGCGCACCGGCTGGGGAAACAATTCATTCTTCACCTATTTGCTGCTGCCGCCAAAGTACGACCCCGCTACACTGGAAGCGCGCTTTCCGGCCTTTCTTGATAACCATATGGCAGGCGAATATGGCGGACAAACCCCTTCCCGTTTTACCAAACTGGCGCTGCAACGCCTTACCGATATACATCTTTACTCACACACTGATTACGAGGCAGAACCCAACAGCGATATTAAACGGGTATACATATTTGGCGCCATTGCGTTTTTTATATTGCTGATTGCCTGTATCAATTACATGAATCTTTCTACCGCGCGGTCGGCGCTGCGCGCCCGTGAAATTGGTATCCGTAAGGTGATCGGCGCACGCCGCAAAGAACTGATTTGGCAGTTTCTGAGTGAATCTGTGCTCATATCATGGCTGGCCATATTGCTGGCAATCGGGCTGCTCTTTCTTACCATGCCATGGCTGAACAAAATTACCGAACAGCAACTTTCTGTGCGCAGCCTGTTGCAGTGGCAGGTATTGATACCCGTTATATTAACCCCCTTTGTGGTGGGTGTGGTGGCAGGTATTTACCCCGCCTTGTTTATGTCCGGCTTTCAGCCGATAAAAACACTCAAAGGTTTGTTTAAGCCGGGTGGTGGCAATGTATCTTTCCGGAAGGTGCTGGTGGTAACACAGTTTGCTATCTCAATTATATTGATCATTACAACAGCCGTGGTGTTCAGGCAGCTGCATTATATGCAACAGAAATCGCTGGGCTTCGATAAAGATCACCTCGTAATCCTAAACTATAACCGCGAGCTGAATACCCAGTTTGAGGCCTTCCGCAATGAATTACTGGCAGATGCCAGCATCCGATCCGTAGCACGCTCCAGCAGGATACCCTCCGGCAGGCTGCTCGACAATATGGGTGCCAGCACGGTGTCCGGAGATTCATTAAAACCTACTACTACTGATTTAAAATTTGTGTCTGTAGACTACGATTTCTTTCCGGCCTATGGCATTAAGATAACTGCAGGCAGAAACTTTTCAAGGGATTTTGGAACAGATACCGCCAGCTTTGTTATTAACGACCTGGCAGCCAAATCACTTGGGTGGACCAGCAGTAACGCCATCGGCAAAGATTTTAAATATGGTGGCACGCGCGGACATATCATTGGAACGGTGGCCGATTTTCATTTTGAAAGTATGCACCAGCCCATTGTGCCCATGATTTTTGTGATATTCCCGGAAGCAAACAATTATTTCAACAATGTAACCGTAAAAATAGCAGGCAATAATATACCTGCGGCGATGGCGCATCTTGAAAAAACATGGCGAAAGTTTTCTCCTGAAACACCTTTTCAATCCAACTTCCTGGATGACAATTTCAATACCCTGTACAATGCCGAAAAAAGACAGGGTAATATATTTACGGTGTTTGCCGGCATTGCTATTCTTATTGCCTGCCTTGGTTTGTTTGGGCTCTCCGCTTTTACCATTACACAACGCATAAAAGAAATAGGTATCCGGAAGGTGCTGGGTGCCAGTACGGGCAGTATTGTAAGCCTGCTGTCTAAAGACTTCCTGTTGCTGGTGGGCATTGCAGCCCTGATAGCCTTCCCCGTCGCCTGGCTGGCGATGGATACCTGGCTGCGGGACTTTGCTTACCGCATCAGTATGCCCTGGTGGATATTTATACTGGCGGCCATCATTGCCGGCGCAGTGGCACTGGCTACCGTTAGCCTGCAGGCCGTTAAGGCAGCTTTGAGTAACCCGGTAAAATCGCTGAGAACAGAATAAGGGTTAATGGCAACCAGCACAGTATTGCAAACAGTAAATGGAACATGTATAGTATAACCATGTATAGTATAACCATAGTACCATGATTAAAAATTACCTGCTGGTGGCCATTCGCAACCTGCAACGCAACAAGGTTTTTTCTTTCATCAACATACTTGGGCTGGCATTGGGAATTTGCTGCAGCCTGCTCATCATTCTTTGGGTGCAGGATGAACGCTCCATGGATAATTTCCATGCAAACAATGGCCGGCTCTATATGATCTATGAGAACCAGTTTTACGATGGAAAAATATCGTCTGGCTATTATACGCCGGGTGTGCTGGCAGCAGAGCTAAAGAAAAAAATACCGGAGATTGAAAAGGCCATCAACTTTAATGTGTGGCCGGATAAAAAAGCCTTCCAGGTAGGCGACAAAATTCTAAAGGAAGAAGGCAATTTTGCAGACCCTGATTTTTTTGAAATGTTCAGTTTTCCGCTGCTGGAGGGCAAACCTTCGCTGGCGTTGAACGACCCCAGCAGCATTGCCGTTTCAGAAAAGATGGCCAAACATTTCTTTGGAAGCGTTGCTGCAGCCATGGGTAAAACCATTCGTTGTGAAGACAAAAAAGATTTTAAGGTAAGTGCGGTTTATGCAGACATGCCCCAGCATTCTACGCTGAAACTTGATTTTGTACTGAACTGGTATGCTTTCCTCGATGAAAATTCATGGGCCAGAGACTGGGGCAATAACGGTCCGGCCACCGCCATTATGCTGAGGGCAGATGCCAAACCCACACTGGTAGCATCTAAAATCAGAAAATTCCTGGACGGTTATAATAAAGAACAGGATAAAACCTTCCGCATAGAGTTGGCCATGCAGCCTTTTAACCAGATGTACCTGCACAGCAATTTCAAGAACGGTCAGGCGAGTGGCGGCCGCATAGAATACGTGAAGTTGTTTAGTATCATTGCCGTTTTTATACTGCTGATTGCCTGTATCAATTTTATGAACCTCACTACGGCGCGTTCTGTTAAACGCTCCAAAGAAATTGGCATCCGCAAAGTTGTAGGTGCGTTGCGCGCCATTCTCATTCGCCAGTTTATCGGTGAAGCCGTTCTGCTTACCTTTTTTGCCACATTGATTGCAGTGTTATTGGCAACCCTGATGTTGCCTGCATTTAACGATCTTACCGGTAAAAATATCGGCTTTCCTTTTACCAATAGTATCTTCTGGATGCAGCTGCTGGTGCTGCTTATTATCACCGGTGTGCTGTCTGGCAGCTATCCCGCATTGTTTCTTTCATCTTTCAACCCGGCTACTGTTTTAAAAGGCACCATGAAGTTCAGCAGTGGCGCTACACTGTTTCGTAAAGGGTTGGTGGTTTTTCAATTTGTATTGTCAATTGTGCTCATTGTAGGCACCATCATAGTATCTCAGCAGGTAAAATATATTCAGCATAAAAACCTTGGTTATGATCGTGAAAACCTGATCTATATTCCGGTTGAAGGTGACCTGCCACAGCAATACAACGTTTTTAAGCAACAGGCACTGGGCTTGCCGGGTATACTGGGTGTAACAAGAATGACGGAGACCCCTACCAACCTTGGCAGCAGTACCGGCGGTGTAGAGTGGGATGGTAAGGACCCTGCTATCCGGCCCATGTTTACACAGGCTTCTGTAGGATATGATTTTGTAAAGACAATGAAATTACAGCTTGCACAGGGCCGCGATTTCTCGCGTGATTTTGGCACGGATACCAGCAATTACCTGGTCAATGAAGCCGCGCTGCGCAGAATTGGTTACAAAGACCCGATTGGTAAACGACTTACACTTTGGAAACAAACGGGCAATATTGTGGGCGTTATAAAAGACTTTCATTTTACCTCACTGCGTGTACCCATTGAACCGTTGATACTTCGCCTGCGCGATCAGGAAGGCTGGGGAACCATTCTTGTAAAAGCAGAAAGAGGCAAAACAAAAGAAGCCGTAGAAAGCCTGGGCCAGCTATGCAAACGCCTCAACCCAAAATTTCCTTTTACTTATTATTTTGCTGATGAAGAATTTAACAAGCTGTACAAGGGTGAAGCGGTGATAGATAAACTATCAAATTTCTTTGCTTTCCTGGCCATTTTTATTTCCTGCCTGGGCCTGCTGGGCCTGGCCATGTTCACCGCAGAACAACGCACGCGAGAAATTGGTATCAGAAAAGTATTGGGCGCCAGTGTATCCGGCTTGTTTACACTGCTGTCTAAAGAATTCTTACAACTGGTGATCATTGCATTTGTGATAGCGACGCCGCTGGCCTGGTGGGCCATGCACAACTGGCTAAAAGACTATGAATACCGCACCGCTATTCATTGGTGGATCTTTGCCCTGGCAGGCCTGCTGGCAGTAATCATTGCACTGGCCACCGTGAGCTTCCAGGCAGTGAAAGCGGCTCTTGCCAACCCGGTAAAATCTTTGAGAACGGAGTGAGGCATTAAGGTGCATGCTGCCATCAGTATTGTATTTTAACCCGATAATAATAAATACTAATCCTTACCATGCTAAGAAACCTGCTGCTTGTTGCGCTTCGCAATTTTATAAGAGATAAAGGGTACAGCCTGCTGAACCTGCTGGGGCTCACTATTGGCATCACCTTTAGTCTTTTCCTTATTTTTTATATTAAGGATGAGCTGAGTTACGATCGGTACCATAAAAAAGCAGACCGCATTTACCGCATCAACTCTTACATAAAGGAGAAAGATAAGGAAGTCATGAACTGGGCCATCACCCCTTTTCCGCTGGCGCCGGCGTTAAAAAAAGATTATCCTGAAGTAGAGGAAGCCGTGCGCTTTGTGGGCAATGGCAGAACCATGTATAAGAACGGGGAGCTCCGCTTTTACGAAGACAAAGTATACTATGCAGACAGCAACCTGTTTAAAGTATTTACCTACCCGTTTATTGAAGGAGATATGAACACGGCGCTGATGGCGCCCAATTCCATGGTGCTTACACAATCTGTAGCTGAAAAATATTTTGGCAAAAACAAAAGCTATGTAGGTAAAACACTGCTGAACGACAAGGGCGATATTTATAAGATTACCGGTGTTGTAAAAGATGTACCCAGCAACTCGCATATTATTTTCAGGGTGTTATTATCCAGGAGCTCGCTGCCGCCTGATTTTGCCAACAGCTGGGGTAATTTTGGCTTCTACACGTATGTATTGCTGCGGCCCAATACCAATGCCGCTGCATTTGAGAAGAAGATGCTGCCGGTGTACGAGAAATACCTGGCGCCCATTTTTGCGCAATACAGCATTAAAATAAAAATGGGTGCGCAGCGGATTACGGATATACACCTTCGCTCAGACATGACCAATGAACCCGAAGAACTGGGCAGCATCTCCTACATTTATATTTTTGGTGCCGTGGCGCTCTTTATGCTGCTGATTGCCTGCATCAACTATATGAACCTTACCACTGCAAGATCTGCGCGGCGCGCCAAAGAAATTGGCATCCGTAAAGTAACAGGTTCTACCAAAACACAATTGATTGCACAGTTCCTGGTGGAATCTACTTTAACTGCTTTCTTTGCCCTGCTGCTGAGCATTGGATTCATTGCACTTTTTCTGCCCATGTTTAACAGCATCTCCGGTAAAAGCATTTCCTTTTCATCGCTGATGGAACCCGGCACTTTTCTTATACTGCTGGCCATTGTGCTCTTTGTTGGTTTGCTGGGCGGCAGCTATCCGGCCTTCTACCTTGCACAATTTAACCCCGTAAGCATCCTGAAAGGCAGTTTATCCAAGAGCTCCAGCAATGTGGCATTGCGGCGGGTACTGGTAGTGGTGCAATTTTCCATTTCCATGATCATGCTTATCTGTACATGGGTAGTGTATGGCCAGCTCAAATACCTGCGCAGCAAGGATCTTGGTTTTGATAAATCTCAGGTAGCCTCCTTAACTGTTAATGCAAACAATGATGTGCGCGGTAAAATACTGGCACTGCAGAATGAGCTGCGCAAGAACCCGCATATTGCATCTGTGAGCACTGCGCAGAGTACACCCGGCGGACAGAATGTAAACTTCAATCTTTTTTCTGTAGAGTCTGCCAGTGGCTTTGTAGAAAAAGGCGTGGACTGTTACGCGGTAGACGAGAATTATTTTAAAACCCTTGGCATGAAAATTACTGCCGGCAGAAATTTTAGCGGCCCGGGCGATACACTCCACAGCATCATTGTAAACGAAAACATGGTCAAATATTTCGGGTGGCAAAACCCGCTGGGCAAACGGGTAAAGTATCCGGGCGATACCAGCAAGTTTTACCTTGAAGTAGTGGGCGTGGTAAAAGACTTCAACCAGAAATCTCTGTATAATCCCATTGCACCGCTATTGTTGTTTTACCGCCCCAATTGTTACAACCTCCAGGTAAAGCTAGACGGAAAAGATATACCCGGAACGCTCAGCAATATTGAAAAAACCTGGAAGACATTTTTTGCCGACCTGCCTTTTCAGTACACTTTCCTCGACCAGGACTTCGACTCACAATATGCGGCTGATCAGAAACGCGGAAAAATATTTACCGCCTTTTCCATACTTACCATTTTGATTACCTGCCTGGGCCTGCTGGGATTAATAGCGTTTACCACGCAACAGAGGCAAAAAGAGATCAGCATTCGTAAAATTATGGGCGCCGGCCTGGCGGAGATTGTGCCATTGATAACCAAAAGCTTTGTTTGGCTGGTGGGCATATCCTGTTTAATAGCCTTCCCGGTAGCTTACCTCTTCATGGATAAATGGCTGAAGATATTTCCATACAATACAGGTTTACGGGTTGCGCCTTTTTTATTGTCGGCCTTAACAGTATTGTTTATTACCCTGCTTACCGTCATTTTTCATACGGTGAAAGCCGCTATGGCCAACCCGGCAAAAAATTTACGCACTGAATAAAGAAAAGCAATGGATTCTATAGCAGCAGAAATTTTTCCAAGAACCTCTATTTGATGACAGATAAGTACAACTACCATGATTAAGAACTATTTTAAAATTGCCCTTCGCAACCTTTGGCGTCACCGTACATTTTCGTTTATCAATATCATGGGGTTAACCGTGGGGCTAACAGCCTTCTTCCTGATATTTATGTACGTTCGGTTTGAGCTCAGCTATGAAGCGTTTAACACAAAGGCAGACCGTATCTACCGCGTAGTGGCGGAATTAAAAACGCCCTCTGAAACCATTCATACCAGTGGTCCGGCCTGGGCGGTAGCACCCAATGTGAAAGATGAATTTCCGGAAGTGGAAGCCTTTGTACGGGTAACCGGCACCAGCCTGCTCATGAGAAAGGATGATATCAAATTCCAGGAAGACAATGCCATGTGGGCAGATTCTTCTTTCTTTACCGTGTTTGATTATAAATTGAAAAAAGGCAATCCGCGCACGGCGTTGAAGAAACAACTAAGCATTGTATTTAGCGAAACAGCAGCAAAAAAATATTTTGGCAACAAGGACCCCATGGGTCAGACCTTATTGATTACGGGTGACGCTTTTCCGGCCACCGTTACCGGTGTAATGGAAGACATGCCAGAAAACTCACAGATAAAAGCAGATGTTTTGGTATCTATGAGTACGCTTACGCAGAAATTTAATAATGGTCTGGATAGCCAATGGGCCAACTATGGCAACCGTACATTTTTGCTGTTAAAGCCCAATACAAATGCATTGGCCCTGCAGAAAAAATTGCCCGCCTTTCTTGAAAAACGGAATGGCAGGGAAATGAAACAATTGCAGATGTTCCCTACCCTGCTGTTTGAAAAGCTGCGCGATGTGTATTTGTATTCTACCAGAGACGGCAGCAAAACAGGCAACAGCAACAACG
>DATJGC010000386.1:0-5225 GCA_035495345.1 Chitinophagaceae bacterium
CGGATGTAGAAGCCATAGAAATTATTCGCAACCCTTCTGCCAGGTATGATGCTGCAGGCAGCGGCGGCATCATCAATATAAAATTAAAGAAGAATAAAAATTACGGGCTCAATGGAAGCCTGACTTCTTCTTACGGCATCGGCATCTATTCCAAATATAGTAATGGGCTTCGCCTGAATTACCGCAATAAGCAAGTAAATGTCTTTGCCAATTATACTTATTCCAATGGCATCAATGAAAGCTGGATGAAGCTATACCGTGAGCAGAACGACAGTATCTATGATCAGCGGAGTACCAATACCAGCCATTACAACGGTCAGACCATCAAGGCAGGCATGGATTATTTCATCAACAAAAAAAACACCCTCGGTGTAATGGTCTCTTTTTTTGGGGATCGCTGGAATGATTTCAACCATGTTGCCACGCCTATTTTATCCATCACCGGAAAAATTCCCGGCAGGGTACTGCTGGCAGATAATCACGCTGCCGGCGATAAACAAAATACCAACCTTAATTTCAATCATCATTATAGTGATAGCAGCGGGCGCGACTGGAATATGGATATCGACTATGGGCGTTTCACAACAGCCCAGCAATCGCTGCAGCCAAATATCTATTTTAGTGCAGACCTTCAAACCAGCCTGGAGGAACGCAGCTATGCTATAGCTACTGCAAGAAGCATTGATCTTTTCACCTGGAAAGCAGATTATGAGCAGCCCCTGTTGGGCGGTCGTATCTCTGGCGGCGCCAAACTTTCATTTGTTACTACGCATAATAATTTTCAGTTTTCCCAACTTATCAATGGCAGTTACCAGGTAGACAATGGCAGGAGCAATAGCTTTGCTTTAACCGAAAACATTTATGCCGCTTACCTGGCGTTTCAGCGAAAGTTAAAAAAATGGGACGTACAGGCCGGCCTGCGCATGGAAAATACCTATACAGATGGAAGACTGGAAGCCGTGGTTACGCAGGCAGATAACCGGGTAAAGCGCAATTACACAGATTTGTTTCCATCGCTGGCAGTGGCTTACACACTCAACAAAAACAATAGCCTGAACCTCAACTACAGCAGGCGGATCAACCGACCGGGTTATCAAAGCCTCAACCCCTTTGAGAGCAAGCTGGACGAGCTCACGTACCAGAAAGGAAACCCGTTTTTAAAACCCGAATACACCCAGAGTGTGAGTATGACCCATACTTATAAGTACAAGCTGAACAGCAGCATTGGGTATGCAAGAACCATTGATTTTTCTGCGCAGATTACGGATACCATTGAAGGCAAGCGCAATTTCATACAACAGCGCAATGCAGGGGTGCAGGAGAATGTCTATATCAACATTAGTTATCCCTTCTCCATTGCAAGCTGGTGGTCGGTGTATGTAAATGCGGGTGCCAACCGTCTTTCCAATAAGGTTAACCTGGGGCCGGCGCTGGTCAGTCACCTGGCAGTGTTTTCGTATAATCTATATGCACAGCATACCATTGTTTTGCCTTTTAAATATACGCTTGAAGTTTCGGGTTTTTATAATGCTCCTACCCTGTGGGGTGGCACATTTGTCAATAAATCTTTCTGGGGATTGGATGCCGGCTTACAGAAAAAATGGCTGAAAGACAAACTAACGGTGAAGCTTAGTGTAAGCGATATTTTTAAGAGCATGCACTGGCAGGGTATCAGCCGTTTTGGTGGTCTGTATATGGATGCCAGTGGTGGCTGGGAAAGTCGCCAGTTAAAGATCAATGGCGTTTACCGCTTCGGCAAAAAAGAAATACGCGCCCAGCGCAACCGCAGCACCGGGAGCGACGTGATAAACAAGCGCGTATAGGTTGGATGCGCATGTCCGACTGGATGAGAATTGGCGGCCTGCATTACCTGATGGCCATTGAGCCATTAGCGGCCACTTTGCTGAGGAGGTGCAGCACGGGCGCTTCTTCCAGCTTGCTGGCCCAGAGCGCTTCATCAAATTTTTTAAAGGAAGGCAATGCCTGCAAGGCCAGGTGAGCAGCTTCATCTTCAAACTGGTCAAAGTGAATAAAAGTCTGGCCATCCGGCAACAACCAGGCACTGTACTGTATGCCAGGGTGAGCAAGTGTTGCAAGCTCCTGCACAATATTGCGGATGTTCTGCTGGTTCACCGCAGCAAATGCAGCAGTAGTTTTGTATTGCACGTGTACTATTTTCATAAAATTGTTTTATCAAAAATACCGGGTAAACCGTTAGCGGAATGGGTGTGGTAACGACAAACAGGGAGCTAAATCCGACAGCAGCACGCTGTTTTGGGAAATACTCAAAAGCGCCTTCGCTTTAGCGATAATTAGTGCGCTTAAAGAAACTGAAAAGGGCCGCATAAAAATGCAGCCCCTTTTGAATTGTAACCATTATGAAAGTTGTCTAAGTCTGTTTTCCGGTATTTATTGGGTGCCCGCATTATCTCATTCGCCCAATTTTCCTTTTGTTTCCTGCATGGCAATAAAGCCTGCCAGTACTAATGCTGTAATGATGAGAATAATTCCTACAATCGGTAACATAAAAAATGGATTTAATGATGATAAATTAGATGATAAAATAGCATTCAATAAATGCTGTATACTTTATTCAATTTTAGTAATGTACCAATACCCTGGCGCCTGAGCGCATGGCCGTATAAAGGGCAGCAATGATTTTTATATCCTGCAAACCTGTTTCTCCGGGCACCGGGCTGGGCTTATGTGCTTTGATGGCCGCTGCAATGGCATCCATTTGTGCTGCCTGCTGGTTTATGGCCTCAAAGGCCATCTCACCATAAGAAGCTTTTCCTTTAATGCCTTCATATGCAAAGGCAGGTTGTAAAGAAAAGAACCCGTTGCTGGCCTCTGCATGTAATTCATCCATCACCTGCGTATAGCTGCAGGCACAGTAAGCAATATAGCCACCGGAGTATTCCAGTTGAAACGCCATGGATTCTTCTACTTCCGTAAAATCCTGGGGCTTTGTCTTTTTTCCTTCCTCTGCGGTAACGGCAATGGGTGTCATATTCATTACATAATTAGCGGCTTGCACACAATAGATGCCAACATCCATCAATGCGCCGCCACCAGCAAGCGCCTTCTTCAAACGCCAGCCGCTAACGTCTTCCAGTCCATCCCTGGCGGTCAGTTTTTGCACCGGGCCATATTTTTGTGTATTGCCCAGGCGCATCATTTCCTGGTTGTAGGGTTCAAAATGCAAACGGTAACCAATAGAAAGCGAAACACCCGCTTTACTGCAGGCATCTATCATGCTAAGTGCATCTTCCACGGTAGTAGCCATGGGCTTCTCACAAATCACATGTTTACCTGCGGCAGCAGCACGTATCACATACTGCGCATGCAACGCATTTGGTAATACAATGTACACGATGTCAATTGCGGGGTTGTCAACGATGCTGTCGAAGCTATTGTAGTCGTAGATACATTCGTCAGCTAAACCATATTGCTCTTTCCAGGAAGCGGCCTTCTCCGCAGAACCCGAAACGATACCTGCCAGGTAACAATGTTGCGTTTCTTGTAACGCGGGGGCTAACTGACTGGCGGAATAAGATCCCAAACCTACCAATGCTATCCCAAGTTTTCCATCCGTTCTTTCCATGCCATATGTTTATCCGTTGCTGAATTGCTGTACACCTATATCTGCCGGTCACAGAAACATCCAACTCATTACCCTTCATTTCTCCATGCTTCCGCGTCTTTCTTTTCCTTTTCTTTTACCGCAGGGTCGCCCGGGTGCTCGCCCTTTGCAATTTTTTCTGCTTCAATGGCTTTCTTTCCTCGCTCTTCGGCGGCTGTTGCTGTCTCTTCTTTTTTATTTTTATTGTTTTCCTGCTGCTGGCTCATGTATACAGGGTTGTAAAAGCTATGCCAAAAATTAGCGCCCCATTGCCTAGCGATTGTTTACTGAGCTTTTAAAAACTGCGGCCTTCTTGCACCACCTTTGGCGTGGATTCTATACATACGCTCCTCTTTCCGGTTAACTGTGGATTATTTTAAGCATCGTCCTACGCAGGGCGGTCTCATTAGCAGGCAGAACAAAGCTGCCAAGCGTGGCATATTTTTTACTGCGCTTACTGCTGATTATCAAATTATTTCTCTTTAAAAATGAAGCTATGAAACAACGTAAATATGTATTAATAACGGGTGCCACCAAGGGTATTGGTTATGAACTCGCCAAATTGTTTGCGGCGGATGGGTGGAATATCATAGCCGTGGCAAGAAGCTCCAGAGACCTGGTGGCCGTGAAGGATGAATTTGAAACCATGTACGGCGTAGCAGTAGAAACTATTGCAAAGGATCTATTTGAACCTGAAAATGCAACGTCGTTGTATGATGAAGTACGCGCAAAGGGTATTGAGGTGGAAATTTTAGTCAATAATGCCGGGCAGGGATTGTATGGCGAATTTACTGACACTGATATTGATCGTGAAATCAGGATCATCCGACTCAACGTAGAAAGCCTGGTGATTCTTACCAAACACTTTCTGCAAGACATGGTAAGCCGTGGTAGCGGAAAAATCCTGAATCTTTCTTCTGTGGCGGCAAAAGCCCCCGGCCCGTTGCAGTCTGTTTACCATGGTACAAAAGCCTTTGTGCATTCTTTTACAGAAGCTATCAGGGATGAAGTAAAAGACAAGGGTGTTACCATCACCGCGTTACTGCCCGGTGCTACAGATACAGATTTCTTTAACAAGGCAGATATGCTGAATGCAAAGAATGTAGCGGAAGGCAAGCTGGCAGACCCTGCCCAAGTGGCAAAAGATGGTTATGAAGCGCTGATGAGCGGAGATGATAAAGTTGTATCCGGCATGAAGAACAAGGCACAGGTGGCCATGAGCAACGTGATGCCAGACAGCATGGTAGCAGCCCAGGTTCATAAACAACAGGAGCCGGTGAATAAGAAAAAGTAAGCGACCGACGCCGCTAAGAAATCTCCATAAGCAATCTATACAGTTTCCATCTTTTTTATCAATCAATTATATTATGAAAGCAGCAGTAATTCACGGTCCGGGTACAGTAACCTGCGATACCATACCAGATCCTATTATCAAAGACAGCAGGGATATTATTTTAAAAGTAACCGCCACCGCCATCTGCGGTTCTGATTTACATATTTATTCCGGCGGTATACCACAACCCAGGCCCATGGTATTGGGCCATGAATTTATGGGTATTGTAGAAGAGACAGGATCGGCAGTGACCAACCTGCAACGCGGCGA
>DATJGC010000387.1:0-5244 GCA_035495345.1 Chitinophagaceae bacterium
AATATGCCTGCCATGAACCAAACATCTGTCTGGGAAAAGGAAACCTTTTTTGCCCACAAAGACATCATTATTGCAGGTAGCGGCCTGGTGGGTCTCTGGAGTGCTTACTATCTTAAAAAAGCAGCGCCCGCAGCAAGAATACTGATACTGGAAAGAGGCATCATACCTACCGGTGCCAGCACGCGCAACGCGGGTTTTGCCTGCATTGGCAGCGCCACAGAATTACTGGCAGACGCCCGCAAAATTGGAGAACAGGGCATGCTGGATATTGTGGCCATGCGGTATGAAGGGTTGCAGCGCATCAAAAAAACATTCAGCAATAAAGAAATCGATTTTGAAAGAAACGGTGGCTATGAACTCATTGCCGGAACGCAATACACAAGGCCCAAACAATTGAAGAACGACCTGGGTTGGCTGAACATCATCCTGCGCAAGGCCATCAAAGACCAGAAAACATTCAGGATAGCAGATAAAAAAATAAAAGACTTTGGCTTTAAAAAAACCACGCACCTGGTGGAAAGCCGTATGGAGGCACAACTGCACAGCGGTAAATTATTACAGGCGCTGCTCAGAAAAGTGCAGTCGATGGGTGTGCTCGTAATTACCCAGGCAGAAGTAAAAGGGTATGAAAAAGTAAATGGCAGACTGCTTATTCAAACCAACCTGGCGCAGGCGTTTACCTGCAGCCAGTTGCTGGTGTGTACCAATGGTTTTGCAAAGACCCTGTTGCCCACGGTGGATGTGCAACCGGTACGCGGCCAGGTGCTGGTAACATCGCCCATAAAAAAACTGCGCTTTAAAGGCGCTTTTCATTTCGACGAAGGCTACTATTATTTTCGCAACCTGTCTAACAACCGCGTATTGCTGGGCGGTGCACGCAACAGCTCCTTCTCAACAGAGAATACAGCCGAGATGCAGACCACTGATGTAATACAGGGAGAACTAGAACGTTTTCTGCGTGAAGTGGTGCTGCCAAAGCAAGCCTTTACCATTGAACACCGCTGGAGTGGCATCATGGGCATGGGAAGTGATAAAATGCCCATCATAAAAAGAATTGAGAAAAATGTTTACTGCGCGGTGCGGATGAGTGGAATGGGCGTTGCCCTATCTCCCGTGGTGGGTGATATTGTAGCGCGGCAAATGTTGCAGTAACTAAGTTGCATTAACAGCCTGCAAACCCCGTATTGTATTTATTGCTTTACAAACTTCTTCATGCCATTGCTGGCAGCGCCTTCCATTTTGATAAAATACAAACCAGGCTGCAGCTGGCTAATGTCTACCTGCTGCTGGCGAGATTGAAGTACAAGTTGTTTTACCACCTGCCCCAATTGATTGCAGATATATACATTGCTATGCTGGTAAGCTTCACCGCTCACCCGCAACATAAGCTGGCTGCTGGCAGGGTTGGGGAACAATTGTACAGAAAGTTGATTTGTGTTTTCTTCATTTTGCAGCGGCAACAGGCCCTCTCCTGCCAATGCTTTTGAGTACAAAATACTATTGCGCGCACCGCCCGGCTCAAAACTGCTGCGCATGCGCTGGCGCTGGCCAATGGTAAACATGTACATACAGGCATCGTCCGTAAAATCCATAAAATTCATGTACATATCACCGTGCGCACTGCTGCCGCAGGAGAATTTTTCTCCACTGTTACAACCGCGGTTGGCGCCCTGTTGCGGTGGTGTATCTTCTACCAAATCATCGCCACAACTGGCATCGCCCCAGATATGCCGGAGATTGAGCCAGTGGCCGGTTTCATGCACCAGGGTTCGGCCACCATTGCAGGCACCGGGTCCGCTGTGTACACCAAATGCATTGCTGCTGATAACCACGCCATCAATTGCTGCAGGACCGCCGGGCACGCTGGCATAACCTGAAACACCGGCAGAGAGCCGGCATACCCAGATATTCAAATAGCTGGAAGCATCCCAGGCATCATCACCGCCGGTACTGCTGCTTTTTACGCGATCATCGAACCCGAAGCTCGCTACACTGGTACGCGTGCGTACGATGCCGGTAGTAGGTTCCCCCTCCTCGTTGCTGTGCGCCAGTACAAAGCGGATACCGCAATCGGCCGCCAGGCTGCTGAAGTAAGAAGGTATTTTGCTGCGGTCTGCATTAAGGCCGTTAAAATCCTGGTTGAGAATGGCCAGCTGTGTAAGCACGGCAGCATCGGTTATGTTATCGGCTTCATTGTTCCATACAATATGTACTACAACCGGTATGCTGATGCTGGCCGGGATAGGTTTTGGCGGCGCAGCACTGATCAATGTATCAAAATTCTGCCCGGGCCTGAAGGGGATAAGGTGTTTTGGCTTCACACTGTCGAATGCGTGAAAATACGTGGCCAGTGCGGGGTAACGACCCAGCAGCGCCTGGCGGTACAGGTTCAGCCCGCAATCTTTTTGCGCGATGAGCGAACAGGAATACAAGAGGACGAATAATAAAACAGGAATACGTTTCATGTGCAAGCACTTGGTGAACCTGGCCATGGGGCCGGGTGGCTTTCAAAAGGATTGGATGCAGGATTGGTTTTAGAAGGATGCGGACAGGCTGCCGGTCAGCAACTGCTGTTTTTGAAACAGTAGTTTAAACAGACGGCTGAATATGTTTGGTAACGATGATTGATAACAGATGAATAAAAAGACTCAATTTACATGCCTGATCAGACAAACTTTTGGGATGGATAAAATCATGTTTACGTAAACGAGAGAAGCGGTTTGAATGATAAGCGGTGTGAAATAAATCAAATTAAACTGGATTTCAAAATACACATTTGGGTATTTTTAGGAAATCCTTGCCCCAACAGATTGAGTGGCAATGTACATTTGCACAGCAAAAAAGAAGTATGAAGCAACCCGTTGAAGTAAGAAACATCCTCATTGCCCTGGTGGTGCTGCTTGTACTGGCGGCCTGCAATAACAATGATAGCAACACCGGTAACGATGGCGGCCCGGCCCCTGAGCCTGCCCCGCCCATTATTGGTTATACCGTGGTAAATACTTACCCGCACGATACTGGCTTTTATACGGAAGGTTTAGAATTTTACGAGGGCCAGTTGCTGGAAAGTTCAGGCGCTGGTTCTGCTGAAGGCGACGGCGCGCCACCCTACCCTTCTGCCTTTGGCGTTGCAGATTTAAAGACAGGGAAAGTAGACCGGAAGGTTAGCCTTGACAATGCCGTTTATTTTGGCGAAGGCATCACCGTCCTCAATGGAAAGATTTACCAGCTCACCTGGCAAAACCACAAGGGCTATATCTATGATGCCAAAACCTATAAAAAGCTGCAGGAGTTTAGTTATCCCGGCCAGGGCTGGGCACTTACCCATGACAGCACCCATCTGATTATGAGTGATGGCAGCAGCAACCTGCAGGTGATCAACCCGGCAGACATCAGCAATACCATCAAGGTGCAAAGCATCATTGGAGTGATGGATAATAACGGCCCCGTTTCTAATATCAATGAGCTGGAATATGCCAACGGATTTATTTATGCCAACCAGTATACCACCAACTATATTTTAAAGATCGATGCTTCTAACGGCAAGGTAGTTGCTAAGCTTGATCTTAGTAACCTGGAGGCGGATGCAAAGAGAAAATATGCCAATGCAGAATACCTGAATGGCATTGCCTACCATGCCGCCACCAATACTTTCTACGTTACCGGCAAGCTCTGGCCGAATTATTACGAGATAAAGTTTTAGGGGGGTAAAGTCAAAATTCAAAAATAAAAAGTAAAAAGTCGTTTGCTTCACTCTTTTACGCGGCGAGGTAAGTCAAAATTCAAAAGTAAAAAGTAAAAAGCTTTTGCTTCGTTGGTTGCACGCGGCGATACGGCGAGGCTGCGGGCGCGGCTCGGCGCCTCAACCGTCTGACCCTTGGTCTGACGGCTTAAGGCGATGAGGGCGGGTTGCTGTTATTGCAACTCCCTCAGAATTCAAAAGTAAAAAGTAAAAAGTAAAAATTTCGTCGCTCAGCAAACGAACTCGACATTAATAACTTTCTATGAGTCACAGACTCGGAAGAACATACGACATACGAAGTCGGAGACTTCGTATAGCGGCCTCCCGTTTGCTTAGAACAGATAACCGAAGTCTTAATCATGTTTTTGCAAGATTAAGCTGTTGCAAGACTTCGGTTATCTTGCGCCGCCTCGTTGCTTCTCCGCCTCTTTGCGTCGCTGCGAGAAACAAACAAAGCAAAAGAACTATGAACTACGAACTAAGAACTCAGAACTAATGACTCTTCGCTATAACATACAACACCGAGCTGCATTTTTCTTTGTTGAACATCGCTTTTATATTGGAGATCAGCCCGGTGAGGAAGGCCCCGGGCAGGTTTGTTTTGCCGGATTTATAACGACTACTCAGCAGCGAGATATAAAAACTATCATACCACATGGGTTGTACATCCAGTAGCTGCAACTGGTGCTGCTGCAATAAGTTTTTCATCGCCGCAGGCGAAAAATGATACAGGTGCCGGGGCACATCATAGGCTGCCCAGTACTGGCAATACACAGCGGCATCATATGCGATGTAATTGGGCACGGCTATCAGCAGGCGACCCTTCTCTTTTAATAAAATCTTGGCCTGCTCAATATACGCATGCAGTTCATGCACATGTTCCAGCACATGCCAGAGGGTAATGGCATCAAAACTGCCTGCGGGGAGTTGAAACAGTTGATCACTGGAAGCGAGGGCAATGCCATGCAGCGCCAATGCCCGCTCGCGCGTGGCCGCATCGGGCTCCAGCCCGGTTACCTGCCAGCCCGCCTGGTGCATAGTACCCGCAAAGGCGCCGGTGCCCGCGCCAATATCCAGTAACTGACCGGTGCGCAGTCCCGTAATATGCCGCAGCAGGCGCAGCTTTTTTTTGAGCGTGCTGCGCCGCACATAATGGTAAAGTCGGTTGATGAATCCCTGCTGGCTATTGGTATGCGAGATGTAATTGTCAGACTGGTAATAAGCACCCACCGACGCGGCATCAGGCACGGCTTGTGTAAAACGCAGCGTGCAGCTAAGGCATTGCCAGATGGCAAATGGCTGGTGAGAGACCGTATAATCTTCAGCCACCAGTTGCTGGCTGATGGCGGTTGAATTGCAGACAGGGCAGGTTTGTCTTGTAATCATGGTAATACTTGCGCCGGCTTACTGCTGCCGGATGGCCATTCCTGGGTTCTTATTTTGATAATCCTTGTACTTTCAGCTGCTGCTGGTTGCCGGTAACACCCCACCTGAAATGGTTG
>DATJGC010000388.1:0-6608 GCA_035495345.1 Chitinophagaceae bacterium
ATCATTGGCGGATCTGCAGGCAACCTGGTTGAGTGGTATGACTGGTATGCATATTCTGCTTTCTCGCTCTACTTTGCCAATATATTTTTTCCGGGCAGCAATGCCACCGCACAATTGATCAATACCGCCGGCATTTTTGCAGTCGGTTTTTTAATGCGTCCCGTAGGCGGTTATGTGTTTGGAACACTTGCCGATAAAAAAGGCCGCAAACTGGCCATGACGGTTTCCGTATTGCTGATGTCATTTGGTTCTTTGCTCATTGCCATTGTTCCCGGCTATCAAACCATTGGTATTGCCGCCCCCATCTTGTTATTGCTGGCGCGATTGCTGCAGGGCCTCAGCGTGGGCGGCGAATATGGCACTTCCGCTACCTATCTTAGCGAAGTAGCAAAAGCAGACCGCCGCGGCTTCTTCTCCAGCTTTCAATACGTAACACTCATTGGCGGACAGCTCATAGCCCTCGGCTTACAACTTAGCCTGCAACGTATTTTTCTTACAGATAAACAACTGCATGAGTGGGGTTGGCGTATTCCGTTTATCATTGGCGCCCTTTTATCATTGGTAGCGTTGTACCTGAGAACCCATCTCCGTGAAAGTGATGCATTTGAAAAGGAGCCGCCCACCGCTAAAAATAAAGGAAGCCTACAATTGTTGCTGCAGCATCCCAAAGCCATTATGACTGTTATAGGTCTTACACTCGGCGGCACACTGGCATTCTATACCTATACCACTTACATGCAAAAGTTTCTGGTAAATACGGTTGGACTTACAAAAAATCAATCCACCCTGCTTTCCTTTACCACACTTTTTATTTTCGCTATCACACAGCCATTGTTTGGTATGCTGAGTGATCGCATCGGCCGAAGGCCATTGCTCCTGGCTTTTGGCATACTTGGTACGCTGTTTACCATTCCCTTGCTGTCTACCCTCAGTCATACCAGCAATCTATGGGTAGCGTTTGCACTTTTAATGGCCGCACTGCTGATTGTGAGCGGTTATACTTCTATCAACGCCGTTGTAAAGGCTGAACTCTTCCCGGTAGAAATCCGAGCGCTGGGGGTTGGGCTACCCTATTCCATTACCGTAGCCATCTTTGGTGGCACTGCAGAATACATTGCATTGTGGGCAAAAGAGATGGGGCATGAAAGCCTTTTCTACTGGTATGTTACCGGATGCATCTTTATCTCATTGCTGGTATATGTTTTTATGAAAGATACCAAGAAGCATTCCCTGCTGCAATAATTCACCCATCCAGTTAATTTGCGCATGGCCTGCTGATCAACGCGCAGAAGAGTTATCGTTCCGCCATTTGGTTAAAGTATTTTTAACCGGATATTAATACGGGTTCCACAGTTATCGCTTTCAGCAAAAAACAATCGCTTTTTTCTACCAATGGCAATAATGATTAGCGCTTTAGGCTTATTTTTCAAGCTTAAATAAAACTGCATGAGAAATATTTTCTGTTGGGTGCTGGCCATCTCCTCCTTTCATTTGCTTACTGGCCAAACCCTACCAATGTCAAAAGCCAATTACAACCTGGCTGCAAGATTTTCGCCCAAGAAGCAAGACCGCCTGCTCTTCTCTACCGCCGTTGACGCACACTGGCTCAAAAAAAGCGCGCGTTTCTGGTACAGCTATGAAACCACTGAAGGAAAGAAATGGTACATCGTTGACCCCGTAAAAGCAGAAAAGCGTTTTCTTTTTGACAATGCAAGACTGGCCGCTGAACTCACCAAAATAATCAAAGACGCTTCAGATGCACAGCACCTGCTCATAGATAGTATCCGCTTTGTAAAAGATGAACACAGCATCCAGTTTGAATTTAAAAGCACGGCAGAAGTTGACCGCAGAGACAGTGCTGAAATGGCTAAAAAAGATTCGCTGGCAAAAAAAGCCGGGCTGCCGGTAAAAGAAAAGAAGGTATTCTACTTTGAATACAACCTAGACAATGGTGTACTCACTGAGCTAACAGACTACAAAAAACCAAAACGCAAACCCACCTGGGCTTCAATAGCACCCGATAGCCAGACGGTGGTGTATGCAAAGAACTTCAACCTGTATTATATGGACAAGGCCAACTATGAAAAGGCCCTGAAGAACGAAGAAGACAGCAGCATTGTTGAAAAGAAACTTACCACAGACGGTATTGAAAATTTTGCCTACGGCGATTCTTTTAATGAAACCAATGTGGAACGAGAAAAAAATAAGAACAAACGCAAGGCGGCTTTTATTTATTGGTCGCCAGACAGCAAGCACTTTGCCATGACAAGGACCGACCAGCGCAGGGTGAAAGACCTCTGGGTCATTAACAGCATTGCAGAACCAAGGCCCACGCTTGAAACCTACAAATACCAGATGCCCGGAGAAAAAGAAGCACCGGAAGATCACCTGCTGGTATTTGATATGCAGGCAAAAACGCAGAAAGAAATCAACGTGTCTTTATTTAAAGATGAAGATGTAAGCATCTGGTCTGCCACTGCAGCCCCCAGCAGCAGGGACAACGACTGGCGCACGCTGCAATGGCTGGGCAACAATGACAAGTTCTATGTAAACCGTACCAGCCGCGATTTAAAAAAAGTAGACGTGCTGGTAGCCAGCGTTACTAACAGTGATGTTAAACCGCTGGTGCAGGAAAGAATGAATACTTATGTTGAAACCCGGAAGCCGGGTTTGATCAACGGTGGTAAAGAAATTGTTCACTGGAGTGAACGCGATGGCTGGGCACATTTTTATTTGTATGATGAGAACGGCCAGCTTAAAAACCAGATCACCAGCGGCGCCTACCATTGCGAAGACATTGTAGGTATTGATGAACAAAAAAGAATTCTGTACTTCTCTGCCAATGGCAAAGAAGCAAATGAAGACCCGTATTACCTCCACCTGTATAAAATTAACCTGGATGGCACGGGTCTAAAGCTCTTGAACGCCGGAGAGTATGAACATGGCATGAGCATGGGCGATAGCAAGGAGTTTTTTGTAGACAACTATTCCAGGGTAAACAGCATTCCAAAATCTGCGCTCTACAATGCAGACGGAAAGAAAATTCTCGACCTGGAGACCAGTGATTTTTCTTCTCTGCTGGCGGCAGGCTATAAATTTCCGCAAATCTTTAAAGTAAAGGCCGATGATGGCATTACAGATCTCTACGGTGTTATGTACAAACCGTTTGATTTTGACAGCAGCAAAAAATACCCCGTGGTAGAGTATGTATACCCCGGTCCGCAAACGGAGGCAGTAAACAAGGCCTTTGCCCGTGTAGGAGACAGAACAGACCGCCTGGCGCAGATTGGTGTAATTGTGGTTACCGTGGGTAACCGCGGTGGTAACCCCAGCAGGTCTAAATGGTATCACAGTTATGGTTATGGAAACCTGCGTGATTATGGTTTGGCAGATAAAAAAGCGGCCATTGAACAACTGGCAGACAGGTATGCGTATATAGACATCAACCGCGTGGGTATTCATGGCCATTCCGGCGGTGGATTTATGTCTACAGCCGCCATACTGGTGTATCCTGATTTCTTTAAAGTAGCGGTATCCTCTTCGGGCAACCATGATAACAGCATCTACAACCGCTGGTGGAGCGAGAAACACCACGGCGTTAAAGAAACCATTGGAGAAAAAGGCGATACGAGCTTTGTCTACAATATTGAAAAGAACCAGGACCTGGCTAAAAATCTTAAAGGACATTTGATGCTCACTACGGGTGATATTGATAATAACGTTAGTCCGGCCAATACCATACGCGTGGTAAATGCCCTGGTAAAAGCCAATAAACGTTTTGATTTGATGGTATTGCCTGGTCAGCGCCATGGCTATGGAGACATGCAGGAGTATTTCTTCTGGGGGTTGGTAGATTATTACAGTAAATGGCTGATCGGCGATTTTTCGCAACCGGTAGATATTATTGAAATGAACCGGGAGATTGAACAAAGCGGCACTAAAAGAAGATAATAAACACACAACCGGTCTCTTAAAAGATCGGTTGTTTATTTTTACAGAAATAACAAGCGCATGAACATCAAGATTGCTACCGCCCAATTTGAAAACCGCAGCAATGACAAAGCCTATAACCTGTCTGTTATTGATAACTTGTCTGGCAGGGCCGCCGCAGCAGGCGCAACAGTAATAGCTTTTCACGAGTGTTCCATTACAGGCTACAGTTTTGCGCGTCATCTCTCCAGGGAAGAATTGCTGGCGATAGCAGAACCAGTGCCCGAAGGAGAAAGCATACAGCAATTGATAGCGATTGCTAAAAAGCATAATATTACCATACTGGCAGGACTTTTTGAAAGAGACCATAACAACCATATCTTCAAAGCTTATGTCTGTGTAAATAAGAACGGGCTGCTGGCGAGCTTCAGAAAACTTCACCCGTTTATAAACCCGCACATAGAACCCGGCAACGCCTATTGCGTTTTTGAAATTGATGGATGGAAATGCGGCATCCTTATTTGTTACGATAACAACATCATTGAAAACGTGCGCGCTACTGCGCTGCTGGGCGCCGAAATTATTTTTATGCCGCATGTAACCATGTGTACGCCTTCTACCCGCCCGGGTGCCGGCTTTGTAGACCCTGCCCTTTGGCAGCAACGTTATACAGACCCTACTTCACTGCGCATTGAGTTTGACGCACTAAAGGGCCGTGCATGGTTAATGAAATGGTTGCCGGCGCGCGCGTATGATAATGCCATCTACGCTGTATTTTCAAACCCTATTGGCATGGATGATGACCAGCTAAAAAATGGCTGTTCAATGATCATCGATCCTTATGGAGACATCATTGCAGAATGCCGGAGTTTTGAAGATGATTTTGTAACGGCTACGCTTACCCGCGAAAAACTTACGAGGGCCGGCGGCCACCGCTACCGCCAGGCACGCAGGCCAGATCTGTACAGGGATATTATAGGCCAGGAGCACAGGCCAAAGCAACAGGTGGTTTGGCTGCACGAAAAGAAAGCAGAATAGTTGTTACAGGGATCAACTCGAACTATTTGCGCATATACATGCCTGGTATAGGCGTACCCGGCTTTTCTGTATCCCAGAGCAGAGCACTGATAAGCCATTGGCCATTCACTTTCACAAACTGGATGGCGTTGATGCCGCGTCTTTGCTCCACCTTATCTGTTGTGGTAAATTGAATACTGTAGGTGCTAAACCGCTGCGCAATATTGCCAAACAGGTCTGTCTTTTCAAAAAGCTCGGTCTCCTGCCGCCTGCTGATGTTTTGTTTGCGAACAGCTTCCTTTAGAAATTCTATGAAGCTTGTAACGGTCCATTGCTGGGGCTTGCCGGCAAAGTTGGCGATAATACTGGCGTTGAGGCTGCAAACCTCTTTTATACTATCAATGGCATCGGTATTACCATTGCTGAAATTGAGGTACTGGTAAAACCGTTGGGTGCAGGCAGTAATGGCTTCGTAATCCTGGGCGGCAGATGATGATTGCGCCTGCAACCGGCTGTTCAGCAGGCAATAAATGCCCAAAAGTAGCATCAACTTCCGCGGGCGATGGCAATTACACATAAAAGTTGGTTTTTGCTTTTTTGGTAATGGGCGAGCCTTGACCGCCTTATATGGGCTTTTTCGGAATGCTGGCGTAAAGGCTGCTGGAAATCAACCCGCCTGACTTGAATGTTTGGCCCATCATACCAGGGCAGGGGGCTTGCCAATTTAAGCTGCTTTGGCTGTTGAATCTAGCTACCTATTTGCCTCCTAGCAGCAGGGTTTTAAAAATGAAAGCCCCGATGTAGACACATCGGGACTTCTTGGTTAAGGCTCTGATTAGTAGCTATTTTAATTCGTTATTTTCGAACCCAAAGATAATAGCTGTAGAGTAGGTTTCCAACAAAGGGGCATACCCTAAAGGTGGTATTTTTGTTATACCGATGTCAATGCTTTCATCTCTCCATCCACAAATTTCATGAGCTGCTGAATATTTTCTCCTGAAAAATTAAACTGCAAACCCGCTGCTTCATATAATTTAGGCAGGGTAGCGGTACCACCCAGGCTCAGGGCTTTTGAATAATTATCCAGCGCAGCTTCTTTGTTTTGTTTGAATTGCTTCCAGAGACCGATGGCGCCCAGCTGTGCAATGCCATATTCTATATAATAAAAAGGCACTTCAAACAGATGCAATTGACGTTGCCAGCTGATGCTGCGGTAGTCTTCCAGTCCGCTGAAATCGATTACGCTGCTGGAAAATTCATTCAGTATCTCTGTCCATCTGGTACGGCGTTCTTCCAGTGTATGGTTTGGATTTTCATAGACCCAATGCTGAAACTTATCAATGGTGGCGATCCAGGGGAAGATGGTGATCACCCGTTCCAGCTGGTGCTCGCGGGCGCGGGTTAGTTCTTCCTTGCTGTTGAAAAACACATCCCAGTAATCCATGCTAAAAAGTTCCATGGCCATGCTGGCCACTTCTGCAATTTCCATGGGATATTCTTTGAAAGAACTGAGCTCAAGCGGGTGCGCCAGGAAGGAGTGAACGGCATGCCCGCCCTCATGTACCATGGTGGTTACATCACTCATTTGGCCGGCCGCATTCATGAAAATAAAGGGCGCGCCTGTTTCTGCCAATGGACAGTTATAGCCACCCGGCGCCTTG